>CAZHWG010000304.1:0-2611 GCA_964535925.1 uncultured Sphingorhabdus sp. | reverse complement strand
CCGGTTTTCGATTGGTCCGACGAACCGATCGCGACCAATCCGAGCTCGAAGCTGCGGAAGATCGCCGATCGGCGCGGCTGGGAGATCATCGCCTGGGGCTGATCGGCCTTCCGTTATGGTCAACGCATTTGTAAGCGTCGCGCGTAGCGCTTAGGTAAAGCGCCGACTCTCCGACGAAAGACACTTCATGGCCTCGATACCCAATACCCAGCCCGACAGCCGCACCGATACGGTGATGGATGCGCCCGACAAGATGGTGAAGGTGCGCGAGCTGTTCGGCATCGATTCGGATATGGAGGTGCCCGCCTTCAGCGAAGCCGACGAACGCGTCCCCGATCGCGACGAATCTTACGTCTTCGATCCCGACACGACGCTCGCCATCGCCGCCGGCTTCGCCTTCAACCGGCGGGTGATGATTCAGGGCTATCACGGCACCGGAAAGTCGACGCACATCGAGCAGGTCGCCGCGCGATTGAACTGGCCCTGCGTCCGCATCAATCTCGACAGCCATATCAGCCGTATCGACCTCGTCGGCCGCGACGCGATCGTACTGCGCGACGGCCAGCAGGTCACCGAATTTCGCGAAGGCCTGCTGCCCTGGGCGCTGCAGACGCCGACCGCTCTCGTTTTCGATGAATATGATGCGGGCCGCCCCGATGTCATGTTCGTCATCCAGCGCGTGCTCGAGGTCGAGGGCAAGCTGACCCTGCTCGATCAGAACCGGGTGATCCGCCCCAATCCCTATTTCCGTTTGTTCGCGACGACCAACACCATCGGTCTCGGCGATACCACCGGGCTCTATCACGGCACCCAGCAGATCAACCAGGGCCAGATGGACCGCTGGAATATCGTCGTCACGCTCAACTATCTGCCTGCCGCGACCGAAGCCAGGATCGTTCTCGCCAAGGCCGAAGAATTCGATACCGAGACCGGCCACAAGACCGTCAACAACATGGTCAAGGTCGCCGATCTCACCCGCCAGGGCTTCATCGCCGGCGACATCTCGACGGTGATGAGCCCACGCACCGTGATGACCTGGGCGCAGAACGCGACGATCTTCGGCGATGTCGGCTTCGCCTTCCGGCTGACCTTCCTCAACAAATGCGACGAAGCCGAGCGCGCGCTGGTGGCGGAATATTACCAACGGGTATTCGGGAAGGATCTGCCCGAGAGCGTGGTCGGGGAGGCCTAGGTATTGGTGAATGGCCAAGCCTGACCCCCTCGACGACCTGAAAGCCGCGCTCGCCGGCGCCGCGCGCGCGATGGCGCATGAGCCCGAGGTCGAGCTCGCCTTTACCGCCGATGTGCCGGTGTCGAACGGCCGCCATATCAAGGTGCCGATGCCCTCGCGCAATATGCCTGCCGATCAGGTCGCCGAGGCGCGCGGCTTTGCCGACGCCGCGGCGCTCCAGTTGCGCTATCATGACGACGCGCTCCACGCCGCGCGCCGGCCGCGCGAAGCCGTCGCGCGGTCGGTGTTCGACGCGATCGAACGCGCGCGCGTCGAGGCGCTCGGCGCGCGGTTTTATGCCGGCGTGCGCGGCAATCTAGCCCATGCGCTCGAGCTCAGGCTCAAATCGGATCCGATCACCAAGGCGCGCAATCGCGACGAGGTCCCGCTGTCGACCGCGCTCGCCCTGATGGTGCGCGAAAGGCTGACCGGAGAACCTACCCCCGAGCGCGCGCGCGCCGGCGTCGATCTCGTCCGCGACTGGGTCGAGAAAAAGGGCGGCAAGGATCTCGACGCGCTCGAAATGCTGCTCGACGACCAGATAGGTTTCGCCGAGCTCACCGCACGGCTGCTCGAAGATCTCGATCTCACCGATGGCGATATGGCGCCTGACGACGCAGATGACGGCGGCGAAGAGGATGAGGGCGACGACGCCGACGATGGCGACGACGATGACGGCGAGGAGGGCGAGAGCGGCGCCGATGCACAGAACGACGCACGTGCCGAGCCCTCCGAAGACAACGGCGAGGGCAATGAAGGCGAGGCGCTCGACGACGATATGGCCGGCGACATGGACGCCGACCCCTCCGATGGCGACGACGGCATGTTGCCGGTCCGCCCCAACCGCCCGTTCAGCGAGCTGACGCCGCAATTCAGCTATCAGCCCTATACGACCCGATATGACGAGATCGTCGCCGCCACCGAATTGTGCGACGAAGAGGAGCTGACCCGGCTGCGCGCCTATCTCGACCAGCAGCTCGTCCACCTCCAGGGCGCCGTCACCAAGCTCGCCAACCGGCTCCAGCGCCGGCTGATGGCGCAGCAATCGCGCAGCTGGGAGTTCGATCAGGAAGAGGGGCTGCTCGATGCCGCCCGGCTCTCGCGCGTCATCGTCAACCCGGCGCATTCGCTGAGCTACAAGATCGAACGCGATACCGAGTTCCGCGATACCGTGGTGACGCTTCTGATCGACAATTCGGGCTCGATGCGCGGGCGGCCGATCTCGATCGCCGCGATTTCGGCCGATATATTGGCTCGCACGCTCGAACGCTGCGGTGTGAAAACCGAGATTCTCGGCTTTACGACGCGCGCGTGGAAGGGCGGTCAGGCGCGCGAAGCGTGGCTTGCGAATGGCCGGCCGGCGCACCCCGGGCGGCTCAA
>CAZHWG010000303.1:0-2658 GCA_964535925.1 uncultured Sphingorhabdus sp. | reverse complement strand
GCGCGCGCGGTCGGACTGGATGAAGATCGAGCAGCAGCGCGGCATTTCGGTGACGTCGAGCGTGATGACATTCCATCGCAGCTACGAAGGCCAGGGCGACCTCACCTTCAACCTGCTCGACACGCCGGGGCATGAGGATTTTTCCGAGGACACCTATCGCACGCTGACCGCGGTCGATTCGGCGATCATGGTGATCGACGCGGCCAAGGGGATCGAGGCGCAGACGCGCAAGCTGTTCGAGGTCTGCCGGTTGCGCGACGTGCCGATCATCACCTTCGTCAACAAGGTCGACCGCGAAGGGCGCGACGCGTTCGAGCTGATGGACGAGGTCGCCGACATGCTCGCGCTCGACGTTACGTCCATGAGCTGGCCGGCGGGCATGGGCGGCGAGTTCGAGGGGGTTTACGACCTCGTCACCAACCAGCTGCACAAGCCGACCGGGCCGAGCAAGGAATTCGAGGGCGATACGTCGCAGCACACCGGCCTCGACGATCCGACGCTCGAGACACGCCTCAGCCCGCGCGCGCTCGAGCGGCTGCGCGAGGAGGCGGGGCTGGCGCAGGCGGCCTATCCCGCGTTCGACATCGAGGCGTATCGCGCGGGCCATCTGACGCCGATCTTCTTCGGATCGGCGCTGAAGCAGTTCGGTGTCGAGGAGGTGCTCGGCGGCATCGCGCATTACGCGCCGCCGCCGCGCCCGCAGCCGAGCGACGACGGCGAGATATCGGCCGAGGGCGACGAGGTGACCGGCTTCGTCTTCAAGATCCAGGCGAATATGGATCCGCAGCACCGCGACCGCGTCGCGTTCATGCGGATGGTCTCGGGCACGTTCAAACGCGGCATGAAGCTGACGCCGTCGGGGCTGGGCAAGCCGATCGCGATCCATTCGCCGATCCTGTTCTTCGCGCAGGACCGCGAGATCGCCGACGAGGCGCGCCCCGGCGACATCATCGGCATCCCCAATCACGGCACGCTGCGCGTCGGCGACACGCTCTCGGAAAAGAACGTCGTCCGCTTTACCGGCCTGCCCAATTTCGCCCCCGAAATCCTGCGCCGCGTCGTGCTGCGCGATCCGACCAAGACCAAACAGTTGCGCAAGGCGCTCGACGATTTGTCGGAGGAAGGCGTGATCCAGGTTTTCTATCCCGAGATCGGCGCGCAATGGGTGATCGGCGTTGTCGGCCAGCTGCAACTGGAAGTGCTGATCAGCCGGCTCGAGGCCGAGTACAAGGTCGATGCCTATCTGGAGCAGGCGCCGTACGACACCGCGCGCTGGCTGGCGGGCGATGCGGCCAAGGTCGAGGCGTTCATGGCGATCAACAAGGGCAGCCTCGCCAAGGACCGCGACGGCGACCCCGTCTTCCTCGCGAAATCGGCGTGGGATGTGGGCTACCAGGCCGAGCGCAATCCCGACGTGACCTTCAGCGCGACCAAGGAGCGGTAGCGCCTCCTCCCCTTAAGGGGACAGGGATTAACTGTTCAGCACGTTGATCGCCCGATGGACCTGCGCTTCGACGGCGTCGCGCGGGAGGCCCGGCGGAATCGCCTCTGCGACGCGGAAGGTGATCGTGCCGGGACGCTTGATGAAGGCGCCGCGCGGGCTGAGGCGCCCGCTGTCGAGCGCGACGGGGACAACAGGTACGCCGAGCATCTTGTAGAGGCCGGCGAAGCCCGCGCGCAGCGGCGGCGATTGGCCGTGCGGCACGCGCGTTCCTTCGGCGAACAGGCAGATCGGGCGGCCCTGCGCGATCGCCGCCTTGGCCGCGACGAGCATCGCGCGCAGCGCCTTGGCGCCGGCGTCGCGCTCGACCGGGATCAGCCCGTAGTCGCGGGCCACGCGGCCCCAGAACGGCATGTCGAGCAGTTCGCGCTTGGTCATCACCGCGGGGCGGGTGAAGAGGCGCGGCAGCTCGATCGTCTCGAACATCGATTCGTGCTTGAAGACGTAGAGGACCGGCGCGTTGGGCAGCGCGCCCTCGATCACCAGCCGCTGTCCGAGCAGCCAGCGGCAGCACCAATGGTGCCAGCGCGCCCAGACGCGCGTGATCGGCCCGACGGTCGACGGGACGACCGGAAAGGCGAAGAACGCGGCAAGGACGATGAACACCGAGCCGCCATAAAATGCGATCGCAAAGGCGGTCGAACGCAGCGCGGCGACAAGGTTGCTCACAGGCCGAGCACCGCGCCAAGGCGGCGCAGGACGTATTTGTTGTATTCCTTCCACAAGGTCGCGAGGCTCGGCGTGCTGCGCACCCCGTCATCGTAGATCTTGACGTCGTCGGGCAGGACCCGCTCGAGCTCGTAGCGCGCCCGGCGCATGTGCCAGTCGGCGGTGACGAGGCGGATCGACTTGTACTTGCGTCGCACCAGCCAACGCGACACTTCGAGCGCGTTCGAACGCGTGTCGCTGGCATCAAAGCCGAGCGAGACGCAGCAATCGAACACCGCCACCGGCCGACCATATTCGGCCGCCAGCTCCGACGGCTTGACGTCACGATTGACCCCGGTGATCAGCATGCGGCGCGCATCACCCGCCTCGAGCCGCTCAAGACCCGTCTCGATCCGTCCGGGTCCGCCGGTCGGCACGATGATCGCGTCGGTCTTCATCGGACCGAGCGGGCGCGGCAGCGTCACCGCGAACGCGGCAAAGCCGAGCAG
>CAZHWG010000302.1:0-2658 GCA_964535925.1 uncultured Sphingorhabdus sp. | reverse complement strand
ATCGTCGTCGCCGTGCGTCATGATGACGCCGCCGATGAGGCGCGTCGAGACGCCCCAGCTCGTCGTATGTGCGAGTTCGAGTTCGCCCCCGGGCGACTGGTAGCGAATGTTCTGTGCTTCGGCGAAGGCGGTGCCGAGATAGTGCGTCGTCCCCGCCTGGAGCGCCTTGCCGTCCTGCATCATCGCTTCGATCGAATAGGTCGCGACCGCGCCGGGGAAGCGTTCATGCTCGGGCTTTTCGCCGGCGATGACGGGCATCGCGAGGACATCTTCGGAAAAGCTGCGATAGAGCTCAAGGATCGCGAGCGTCTCTGCCATCGCCTCGTCACGATCGGCGTGCGCGGTATGGCCTTCCTGCCAGAGGAACTCGCTCGTACGCAGGAACATGCGCGTGCGCATTTCCCAGCGGACGACATTGGCCCACTGGTTGATCTTGACCGGCAGGTCGCGCCAGCTCTGGATCCAGCGCGAAAAGGCGGTGCCGATGACGGTTTCCGAGGTAGGCCGGATGATCAACGGCTCTTCGAGCTTGGCATCGGGATCGGGGACGAGCGTACCGTCCTGTTCGATCAGGCGATGATGGGTGACGACCGCCATTTCCTTGGCGAAACCGTCGACATGCTCGGCTTCCTTGGCAAAATAGCTCAATGGAATGAAGATCGGGAAATAGCAGTTTTCGTGCCCCGTCTCCTTGATCCGGTCGTCGAGCAGGCGCTGGATCCGCTCCCACATGCCATAGCCCCAGGGGCGGATGATCATGCAGCCGCGCACGCCCGATTCCTCGGCCATGTCGGCCTCGGTGATGACTTCCTGGTACCAGGCCGAAAAATCGGCCGCCCGGCGGTTCTTTAACGCGTGCTTGATCATGAAAATTGAGTCCGTCCGACGGAGTTATTTTTTGCTCGCGCTCGATTTCTTGAGCGTTTCGAGTTCGGCCTTGAGCCGGGCGATTTCGGCATCCTTGTCGTCGCCGTTCGCGGTTGCATCCGCATCGGGTGCCCCGCCGCCCAACGCAGGCATGCCGAACGCGCGGGCGGCCGACTGGAACATCGCCATATTGCGTCGGGTCATCTCGGCGAGCGTGTCGCTGCCGAGCGCACCGCTCACCGCCTGGCCAACGCGCTGCTGGTTGTCGCGAAAACTGTCCATCGTCGCGTCGAGATAATTGGGCACGATCGACTGGACGCTGTCGCCGTACATCGCGATGATCTGTCGCAGGAACTTGACCGGCAGCATCGTCGGACCGCGCGATTCCTCTTCCATGATGATCTGGGTGAGGACGCTGTGCGTGATATCGTCGCCTGATTTCGCGTCCTCCACGGTGAACTCGCGCCCTTCGCGGATCATGCCGGCGAGATCGTCGAGCGTGATGTAGCGCGACTTGTCGGTGTCGTAGAGACGACGATTGGCGTATTTCTTGATAACGATGATATCGTCGTCGCGATCGCTCTTGGAACGATGCTGCGCTTTTGCCATGACAGTCTCTTGCTGGACGGGGGTGGAAGGCCGTGGATCATTTAGCATCAAACGATGATGCACCGCAACATCGCCCGCGCCCGCTGCCGCTGTTCCTCCAGATGGTCGCCGAGGTCGCGCGCAACGACGCCGCAATCGCCGCCGCCGCGCTCGATGGCTTGCAGCGATACCAGCAGGCGCCACGGTCATCCGAGCGCTGGCCCGACGTTCCCGGCAAGGCGATCGGACGCGCGCAACTTCATTGCTATCGCGGCGACGGCCCTCCGGTGCTGCTCGTGCCGTCGCTTATCAACCCGCCCCGCGTGCTCGACATGGCCGCGGACAATTCGCTCGCGCGTGCGCTCGCCGATGCCGGGTTCGGCGTCCACCTGTTGACCTGGGGAACGCCGTCTCGGTCCGACGCGGGCGACGGCCTGAGCGAGCATGTCGAACGGTATCTGTTGCCCGCGATCGAGCGTCTCGGCGGGTCGGTCCAGCTCGTGGGTCACTGCCTTGGCGGGACGCTTGCGCTTGGCGCGGGCGCGGTCGCACCGGTCGCGAGCATCGTGACGATTGCCGCGCCGTGGGACTTCAGCGCCTATCCCGGCACGATGCGCGTCCGGCTCGACCGGCTGTGGCAGCACAGCCGGCATGCGCTCGAAAGCGTCGGGCTGGTCCCGCTCGAATTGCTTCAGACCGCCTTCTGGGCGCTCGACCCCGATCGCACCGTGGCAAAATTCGCGCGGCTGGCTGATCCGCAACTGGACCCGGCAATGCTCGCCAATTTTGTTGCACTAGAGGACTGGGCGAACGGCGGCGATCCCCTGCCCTATGCCGCGGGTGCCGGACTGTTCGACGACTTGTTCGAGGCCAACGCGCCGGCCAATGGCGATTGGCGCGTCGCGGGCAAGCGCATTGACCGTCGGCCCGATCATGTCCCCTCGCTTCATTTTGCGTCGACCAGCGATCGTATCGTTCCGCTCGCCGCAGTGCCCGACTGGGGGGAGCGCCGCGATGTCGCACCGGGACATATCGGGATGGTCGTCGGGCGATCAGCACCCGAGACCCTGTGGCAGCCGCTGATCGCCTGGCTTGGCGCACACGCCTAGGACCATGCACGATCCCAGCGCTGGCCGAGACCGGTCAGCAGTTCATATTGCGACATCGGCGAATTCGCAGCGAGCGCGGCGAGGTCGAAATCGA
>CAZHWG010000301.1:0-2668 GCA_964535925.1 uncultured Sphingorhabdus sp. | reverse complement strand
ATAACGGGGGCATGTCGGTGACGGTTCGGCTGGTGTCGATGCGGGAGTGGTGCAGCTCTGGGCCTTCCGGGGCTTTGTGTTCGTTCGTGCCGGTGGGGAGCCGTGGAAATGCGGTGACGCGTGGTGGACGTGCTGAACCTTGAAGGCAACGTTCGCGACCAGAAGCTCAGCGCGGTGCGACGCAGGCAGCCGCCCCTGCCGCCCTGACGAAGAATGTCGTGCTAAGGTTGGCCCGTTAGTCGCAGGCCGCAATATCAAGGCCCGGAAACGGCGGCATATTCGGCGTCGGATCGATCCACGGGATCGCATGAGGATTGAAGCCGACGACTAGTCGCGGCTTCACGATCTCGAAGAAGGGCGACAGGTCGAAATCGCGGGGCGCAAACAGCGAGTGGTGCCGGATGTGGAAGATTTCGCGCTGCGCCTCACGGCCGGCTCCCCCCGGCGTGATAAGGATGTCGGGAAGAATCGGATAGCGGACCGACTGAAAGGCTTGGGCGATGAGCGACGAGCAGATCGCCCGCGTCGGGTCACCCGACCCCAGCGCCAGCATGCGGCGGCGCCATCGAACCGGCACCGGAGGCGTGGGCAGGAAATAGCGCGCCAGGTCCAGGATGTTGCGAAAGTCGTAGCGCATGCCGATCCGCTCGACCATGAATCGCGCGACGGCGAGACGATCAGCGCGCGGCAGCCCTCGGGGACGGCAGATGCGAATGTTGTGGTCGCGATATTTCGATAGCGGGACCGCTACGCATCCTTCGGCGAGTTCGACCTCGACCAGCCGCGGTAGCTCGCCGTCGGCTGACAACGATGCCATGTTGCCGACATAGAGCGCCGCATGCGACCAGGTCGACTGCGTCAGGTACTTGATCGCGACCGAGACGTTCTGGCGGCCTTCGACCAGCACCACGTCGCCGATCCTGAGCGTCTGACAGAGCGTATCGTAGTCCGACAGCGCGTAAGGCTGGTAGCCGGGCGTCGGTGCGTCGAGGCGCCGGGCCATCCAGCGCCCGATCCGGTCGAGCATCGTGTCACAGGCGTTCTTCAATAAGGCAGTCATTGCGAGGCCCCAAGTGTCGAACGGCGTGGCGCGAAGAGGTCGCCGGCGTAGCCGACTAGGGCGACCGCGGCGCCAACCACGATCGCGGAGTAGGACGACAGCGTCTGCGGCGACAACGAGGGACATCCTCGGCAATCCCGTTTACGCTACTCACCTCCACTCCCGAGCATCCAGGTCCCGTTCGGATAGAAGGCGTGGAAAGCAAAGGCGAAGGGTATGTCGTAGGCGATGTCGCGCCCCTGCGCGTCCCGCACCACCACGTCGCCCACCTCGCGGCCTTCCGCGATGCGGCTGCTGTCGAGCGCCGAGGCCTGCCCCGACCGCCATTCCAGCGTCACCCCCGCCTCTTCGATGCGCTTCGCGTCGCGCAACCGCTCGAGCGGCCAGGCGCGATCACCGACGCGCACTACGCGGGCGAGCGGCGGGATCCCGTGCGGCGGGTCCTCGCCGGTGTAGAGAAACGGGCGGCGCGTGCCGTCGTATCCGACGTAGGGATTGTGGCCGTAGGCGCGCGACCAGTCCGGCTCGTCCAAAACCATCCCGTCAGGATGCGCCGCGCGGAACGCCTGCCAGCTCTCCATCCGCGCGGGCAACGCGGTGAGCCTGCGGCCGGTCAGGGCGCCGATGATGCCCTCGCCGATCGCCTGCTGCCACCAGCTCTCGGTCTGCCGGTCGTACATGATCATGTCGGAATGCCGCAGCTTGCCCGAGACGCCAAACGTGTGTGGCATCCCGTCGATGCGCGTGTCGAAGACCATGCCGCTGTTGCAGAGCGGGCAGTAGGTCACCGCGATGGGTACCTCCGCCACCACGTCGTTCACGATCTCGTGCCACATCAGGTACCGGATCGGATAGGCTCGAGCCGGCACGCCGTCAGGGGCGTAGCTCATCACCGGCTCGCGTGGGTCGAGCCGCGTCTCATCCGCCACACGGCGGAAGTGCGGCGCGTCGATCGCCGGGATACCGTCCTTGGGTGGGCCGCCCGAGACGATTTCGGCGAAGTCGACGGCGCTGCGCGAAAAGTCGGTTTCTGGCCACTCCTGCCGCCAGCTATCCGGCTGTGCCCGCGCCGCATCGCCCACGAGGATCATTGCCAGAGCGGCCAAGAGCTGGATCATCGTCATGAACTCCAGGGTAAGGGGCCGCGGGCAGCTTAAGGCGTCCCGCGGCCGGGGCGTCAGTTGAAGACGCGATACGCCTCGGGGAGGTACGTCATGCTGTCGGTGTCGGCGCCGATGCTCATGTGGCAAGCGGCGCAGAACTCCATCGCCGCGCCGTTCTCGCCGCCGGTCCGCCCCATCAGCGAGCCGTCTGGCATGATCGCGGTGTAGATCCAGTCGCCGCTTTCGGGGAACGCACCGGCCTCGGCCTTTTCCATCAGGAAGAGAGGGCCGAGCACGGCGTGGCCGTCCGGCGAGACGGTGAAGCTCGGCTTGCCGAGCATGCCGCCTGCGGGCATCGCGCCGCCTGCCTCGAATTGCCGATAGGTCGGCGCCGCGTCCTCGTTGGCGAGATTAACGACATACCGTCCGCCATGGGTTGCCGAGCTGTAGGGTCCGGTACTCACGGTCTCCCAGGACATGAAGGCGCGCGCCTCGGGAAGGTCCG
>CAZHWG010000300.1:0-2673 GCA_964535925.1 uncultured Sphingorhabdus sp. | reverse complement strand
GTCGGAGCGGTAGTTGCGGTCGCGCGCCTCCGCCATGATCGCGTCCCAGGCGGCGACGAACGATTGCGCGCCGCGGCGCCGGCGCAGCCGATAGGCGGTTTCGCGCGCCATGCCGACATGCCGCGCGGCGGCGTCGACGCAGCCGCAGCGCGCCAGGGCGGCGATAAAGCCGCGCTGACGCACCGGCGTCCAGCCGTCGGCGCGGGCGCGCAGCGGCACGGGGGTGAACGCGGGCACGGCGATCGGCGGAATGAAACGCGCGGCGGTCGGGTCGGACGACGCGGCGCTGGCGCGGCTGCGGGCGGGCGGATCGAGGCGCTGGCGCTTCATCGGACAGGATAATGCATATCGGGCAAATTGTAGGAAAGGGATTTTTGGGAGAGGGACTATTCAGCCTCTGACTCTGGACCTCTCAAGACGATGTAGCTGTTTTCGATTGCCTTTTGCACATTAGATTTGGGCGAATTGTCTTGGGGCAGCAAGCGCCGCGCTTGTTTCGGCCAAGGATGGTGAAGTAACTCGAAATAGGTGCTGCACTGCTCGATCAATTGCTGAGATGGTTCTTCAATCTGACCTTTACGCCAGCGTGAAAGGTCATGGATTATCCAGTCCAAAAGATTAGCCATGTTCCACGTCGCTGCAGTTAGCGAGTGGATGTCATCCATGTCTGTTGGGTAGTGCAGATTGAATGCTACATGGTCTCGGTCACCGGCTCCGTATTGCCGTACAGTGGCGCGTTTATCAACCCGCGTCAGGCTTTGCTCATTGCTCAACCAAACATCGTGAACAAACCTATTGCGCTGAGGCGCCATCTTGGCGCTCAAAAAGTCTAAAATAGCGGGCAATAGGTCCGCCCAATTGTCAGTGGGCGGTTCATTTACAATGAGGCGTTTGAGAGTTTCGCAACGCTGACGAAAATTCTCCATAGATGCCACAATGCAAGCCACCTGAGTCGCGTCAATTTGTAGGAATATTTCGAAAAGCCTATCTACTTTTTGATCCAGAAAAGCCCAATGCAGGCACAGATCGCCAATTTTTTGGGACAGATTTTGGGGCTCAGCCATGACAGACACCGATCAAATGAATAGGCGAGGTATTAAAGCAGACGCTGAAGAAATCGCCAGCGCCACTCAACGACCCCTAATAAGCAAGGGCGGGCCGAAGCCCGCCCGAGCCGTTCACGTAAGAAGCCAGACTAATGCCCATGCGATCGCCCAAAGGCATTTCGCGAGGTTGATCTGAACGTCCACCGTTACAGTGGTCTTGGTTGTCATTTCTGATCCCCAAGGACCACGGCGCCGCAGTCCTAAAAAGGAAAGCGTAACGTCCTAGAGCAACCACTAAGGCAAGGTTGCGAGCAATCGCCCCGCCCTTCACGGTCATGAGCCGATCATGGCAGTGGTAACGTGGAATCCAACTTTCCCCGCTCGGCGACAGCGTATGCGGCACAGCCGCTCTTGGTGGCCCGGCACCGCCGGGTCCAAGACGCCCGTTCTGGTCGGTCGGCATTACCGTGCATCGCTTCACTGGGCCGAATTTCCACCTCGGCTGCTCAACGATGCATTTGCATGGTGCGGCGAAATTGACTTAGAGTCGAGTCACTTAATCTAGCGCTTGTCCCCACGATCCGGCGCGAAGCCTAGACGAAATCAGGTCGCGAGCCTGTTAGACCACGGATTGGTCAGACACTGATCAACTACACCGATACTTATACACATCCGCCATTACCTTTGACGAACCCCCTCCCCAAGCTCGCTTGGGGAGAGCCGATTACAACTCCGCCTACACCTGCGCGTGGTTGAGCATCGACACCAGCTCCACGCCGCCGACGATGTTCCCCGCGAGCACGGGCAGCAGATAGCCGATAAGGCAATCGGCGCGATGACGGCGCAAATGACCTCTGCCGGTCCGGCGATGACGGGGAAGCGCGCCGCGCCCGCGGCGGGACATGAGCGGACGGGGCGACAGGGGGGAGTGTTACCCCGCCCGCTCACGCCCTCAATCGTCGACGGGGCGAGAAGGTTCCGCGCGGTCGGGACAGCGGGCCGCGCGCTACAGGCAGCTGTGCAGCACGGGCGGTGCGCCGCGGCGCAGCGTGAACGGGCCGAGATGGAGCGCGCGGGCGGGCACCGCGACCTCGAGCCGCATCTCGTCGCCGCGCACGCTGCCGGTGTAACGGGCGGGATAGGTCGGCGGCGGGGTGTCGATCCGGGCGGGCCCGCCGAGCCCCGGGCTGTGCGTGCCGACAGCGGAGAAGCGGCCCGCAGCGTCGGTCGCGAGCGGGCCGTCGATCGTCCCCGCCGCGCAATCATAGGCGACGCGCGCGGCGTCGGGGCCGATCGTCAAAGCGATGCCGCGCCCGCCCCAGTCGTCGCCGAGCGGACCGGGCGTCGGGCCGGCAACACAGCCGGCGAGCGCCAGCGCGACGGCGAGCGGGGCGGACATCCGTGCCACGGCGGCGGGCGGTGCGATCACGGCGTCTCGTCGGCGGGCAGGTAAAGTTCGCTGCCCTTTTCCTCGTAGAGCGCGGCCATCTCGGCCATGCCCTTGAGCGCGGCGGCCTTGCTCGCGGCGGCGGTCTCCGCGCCGGTCGGGCCGGTGGCGATGAAGCCCTCGACGCCCTGGTTCTGTTTCGAGGCGAAATCGCGCACTTCCTGGCTGATCGCCATGCTG
>CAZHWG010000299.1:0-2678 GCA_964535925.1 uncultured Sphingorhabdus sp. | reverse complement strand
GCAGGGACAGTTCCTGACCGCTTGATAGCCCGCAAGACCAGCGTGCTCCCTCACTTGTTCCGGACACCTCAGAGCATGACCGACAGCATGATGCACGAACAACACCCCCGGGTGCCTGCGCGCAAGAGCGACTTTTATCTGAGCCGCTTGAGAACGTGTCTCGACGAAGCCACGGAGGCGTCTCTCCCCCGGGTTCGGGAGCGCTCCTTGCGTGCCGCGGCCGCGTGGAAAGAAATGTATGAAAGCGCCAGGCTCTTCGAGAAGAGATCGGGAAGGTGAGCGAGCGCATCGCGTTTGTTGAGCTCGACTTTGACGGGGAAGCGAACTTCTTTTCGTGGGATACGCACGAGATCGACAATTTCCTCGATCACATCGATTGCATCGACCGGGAAGTTCGCTGGAGTGAGAGGTTCGAGGCTCATGCAGTAGAGCGCCCCCAACAGAACCCTCAACGTTCCGGATCTTTTGTTTTCGAGTTTGGCGACATACGCAGTCTCCTGGCCAACTGGGGCTATGTGCAAAGCGCGATGAGCATCAGCGATCCAACTCGTCTGATGCTCGAATATACCCAGGCCATGATGGGTTTCCTGCTTTTCAACTCATCTCCAAAAACCATCGAGATCATCGGGCTCGGCGGTGGCTCGCTGGCGAAATACTGCCACCGGTACCTGCCAGGAGCCACCATCCGGGCGGTAGAGATCGACGAGGACGTTTTGTCGGTGTCGGACCAATTCTGCATCCCAACCGACAGTGACCGTCTCGAAATTCTCTGGGCGGATGGCTACGACTTCGTCACCCAGGACATGGGGTCAACGGACGTTCTTCTCGTCGACGACTTCAATAGCGACAACGAGCCCAACCAGCTGAGTTCGACAAGCTTTTTCAGGGCCTGCCGCGCGCGGCTCAACCCGGGAGGAGTTCTGGTGTCAAATCTGTGCAATCCCCAAGGCAGGAATCAGCCAACTCTCCACCGCCTGCGCGAAAGCTTCAACGATCTTGTCACCGTGCCCGTGGAAGCTGGCATGAATCTCGTCGTGTTCGCGTTTGCTGACGAAGACGCGCCATTCAATCTCGAGAAGCTGCGATTGATCGCGTGCGAGCTCCAGCGTGTACATCCTCTGAGATTGAGCGTGCTCGTTAGAGGCATGGTCCCGGACGCGCGATGAGATCTCTAAAAACGGCAGTCCCGCCAAAGAAGGTAAGCAGACGATGATCGTGCTGATAGTTGTGATTTCAGTGGCGCTGATGGGCCTTTTTGTCGCGGTCGCGATAGCCGGAAACCGCGCGCACGATCGCCTCAACGCAGATTCCTCGACGAACAAGACGAGCCAGCGGAACGCTTCCGCTCCAGACTCTGCGGATGGCGGAACCGATTAACACAGGAGCAGCTCAGGGAATCGGATCGCTTGTTTCGTTTCACTGAAGCGACGCCGCACCCGAGTCAGCGAACCGTTTTGATTCATCTTTGAAGCTTGAACTGGCGGAGGTGCTGGCACGACCTGGGTCATTCCAGTTTGTCGGCGATCCAATTCTCGACTTCATCTTCAGCCCAGGCAACAGCGTACCCACCAAGCTGCACCGGCTTCGGAAACTTGCCCTCTGCCATCCAACGGTAGATCGTCGACCTGCCCAGCCCGACGCGATGCTTGACTTCGGGGAAGCGGATAAGCCGGGTGGCACTGCGCGGCGCGGTCGGTGCAGGATCGATCGCTTCACCCATGATGACCTCCTTGGCTAGAGGGGAAACCATCACCGAGTAGCGCGTCCCTGCGCTCGAGTTCATCGATATGGTCGGACAGGAGCCGCGCGACGCGGTGCGCCGTGCCCTTCGCCCACCGCGGCCTCACCGAGTGGACCTGGTTACCCAAAACACGTTCGAGTGCGGACGGTAGCTCACCGGTAAAGTCCTCGAAGAACTGCGCGAGATCCGATTGCAGCCAGGCAATCGCATGGTCGCCGCTGCTGACAAGGAACAGCAGAATATGGGCCTGCGGGGTAACACCGCTCGCAGCAAGAATGCGCAAGGCCTCGCCAAGGCTGGCAGATCGCTCGCCTGCAAGCACACGACGCAGGGCGTCCTTATGAATCTGCGCATCGCGCGCGATATCGCAGCGCGTCCGGCCGCTGGCCTCGACTGCGGCAAGCAGTAGCCGGGCGAGATCGGCGCGAACCTGCTGTTCGGCAAAGAGCGCCATGTTGGTCATCGACGAATCCTTTCACGTGTTGGTCATCGACTCGACGGCTAGCCGCGAAGGAAGGCTGTAGGAAAACCAAAAGAACATGAAGAGAACATAGAGGAAGGAGCGAATCAGCTTCCTATGGGGATTCGCGCGGATTCCGGCTGACAGATCGCAATTCGCGGCACACTGCGCGCAGAAGGCAGTCAGGTTGGCGCACTTCGCCGCGTAGCCAGCGCGGAACCCGGCTCGGACCTTGGTCCATGTCGCTTTTCGCTTGGTCGATGGGGCGCGAAACGCACTTCGCGATTTCCTACACCCCGGCCTCGAGGCGAGGAATGAACATACAGCGAACATGCTCGCTGGTTCGATGTTCAACCTTCCCGGAGTTCCTCCCGATGATGACCAAGCCGCTCAGCGCCGCCCGCCCCCGGGGCCGCGACTACATCCTTCCCGCCATTGTAGCGCTCGCCTGCGCCGGTGCCGCATATGCCGGCGCCG
>CAZHWG010000298.1:0-2681 GCA_964535925.1 uncultured Sphingorhabdus sp. | reverse complement strand
CTATGGTGGCCCCGGACCGATTAACGCGTTTGCGAGGGGACTTATGACACACTTTTTCCATCACCGGCTGGCCGCACTTGCGCTCGCCGCGATCATGGTCAGCGCCGCACCGCAAGCCGCCGCGCAGGACGCCAGCCTCGCCCCGCGCGTCGACAAGCTCGAAAAGGAAATGCGCGCGGTCCAGCGCAAGGTATTCCCCGGCGCCGACGGCACCTATTTCGAGCCCGACATCACCCCCGCCCAGCCGATCCGCACCGGCCAGCCTTCGAGCGCCCCGCTGACCGACGTGATGGCCCGCCTCGACGCGCTCGAAGCCCAGCTTGCCTCGATCACCGGACAGGTCGAAAACCTCGGCAACCGCCAGCGGATCATGACTGACGAGTTCGCCGCCTACAAAACCGCGACCGATCGCAAGATCGCCGATCTCTCGCCGGCTCCGGTCGCCTCCTCGAACGACAGTGCATCGCCGCCCGCTGCGACCAAGCCGTCGGCGACCAAGCCAGCAGCGAACGACGCGCGCGTCGCGCGGGTCCGCGCGGTCGAGGTTCCCGACACCGGCGACAAGGGCGAGGATGCCTATCTCTACGGCTATCGCCTGTGGGACGCTCAGCTCTATCCCGAGGCGCAGATCCAGCTCAAGAAGGCCGTCGCCAACTTTCCCAAGCACCGTCGCGCGACCTTCGCGCAGAACCTGCTCGGCCGCGCCTATCTCGACAACGGCGAAAACGGTCTCGCCGCCAAGGCGTTCATGGCGAATTACCAGGAGCGTCCCGATAGCGCGCGCGCCCCCGACAGCCTGATGTATCTCGGCATCGCGCTGACCCGCCTCAAGCAGAAGGACGGCGCCTGCCGCGCGTTCAAGGAACTCGACCAGGTCTATGGCGCGACGATCTCGCCGTCGCTCAAGGCAGAGGCGGACAAGGCCCGCGCCGTGGCGGGGTGTAGCTGAGGCCGGGTGACACAGGCCGCGCCTAGATCGGCGACCCGACGCTTCCTCGGCGATCTCGCCGCCATCGTCGGCGAGCCTGCAGCGAGCGAAGCGCGCTTCGGCATTGCCGTTTCGGGCGGCCCCGACAGTCTCGCGCTGCTGCTGCTCGCGCACGATGCGCTCGGTCCGCGGATCGCGGCAGCGACGATCGATCACTGCCTGCGCCCCGAGTCCGCCGACGAAGCGCGCTATGTCGCCGATGTTTGCGCCGAGCGCGGCATCGCGCACACGATCATGACCCCCGACACGCCGATCGCGGGCAATATCCAGGCCGGCGCACGCGCGCTGCGCTATCGCCTGCTCGACCGCTGGCGCGCGGCGAACGCGCTCGATTTCGTCCTCACCGCACACCATGCCGACGACCAGCTCGAAACGCTCGTCATGCGGCTCAACCGCAGCTCGGGCGTTGCCGGCCTCGCCGGGATCCGCGCGCGCAACGGCACGGTCGTCCGCCCGCTGCTCCATTGGCGCCGCGACGAGCTCGGCCACGTCCTTGCCGAGGCCGAACTGCCTTTCGTCGACGACCCGTCGAACCGCGACCACCGCTATGATCGCGCCCGGCTGCGCGCGGCACTGGCGGACGCCGACTGGCTCGACGCAAAGGCGGTGGCGAAGAGCGCGGCGCTGCTCGGCGAGGCGACCGAGGCGCTCGACTGGATGACCGCCCATGCGCTCGAAACCGCGCTGACGACCGACGGCGAAGCGCTGGTCCTGGCCTATGGCGATCAGCCGCGCGCACTGTGGCACCGGATGCTCGTCACCGCGCTCGACCGCGCCCAGCCGGGCATCACGATCGGCGAGATCGCCTTCCACCACCTGTGGGACGCCATGCAGCGTGGCGACAAATCGTGCATCGGCGAGCTGACCGTGACCGCCCTGCCAGCTACCGCCCGCAGCTGGCGGATCGCCGCCGCTCCCGCGCGTCAGGGCGCCTCGTCCCCGCCCACGCCTTTGCGGGTCGAAAAGGAAGATCGAGACCGGTCGTGACGCAGGTCATTGCGCATTAATCATCACACCTTATCTTGGTGGGCGATGACAGGGGCGGAATGGCCGTATCCCTTCACTATGCGACAGGTTCGATGATGGACGACGACAAGACGCCGAAGAACGACCCCGAGGGTGGTGGCAATCCGTGGATGCGCAGCATCGCGATCTGGGCGGGAATCATCTTCGCCATGCTGCTGGTCGCATCGTTGTTCAACGGCGGCGCGAAAGCGGGCGATGCCATCCCCTATTCGGATTTCGTCGCCCAGGTGAAACAGGGCCAGATCAAGAGCGTCGTCATCGGCACCGAAACCATCGTCGCGACGACCGCCGACGGTACCAAGATCTCGACGATCCCGACCAAGGACGCGCAGCCGACGCAGCTGCTCATCGACAACAACGTCCAGGTTTCGAGCCAGGCGACCGGATCGGGCAGCATCTGGCTGTATCTCCTGATCCAGGCACTGCCCTTCCTGCTGATCCTCGGCGTCGCGTTCTTCGTCATTCGCCACATGCAGAAATCGGGCGGCACCGGCGGCGCGATGGGCTTCGGCAAGTCGAAGGCCAAATTGCTCACTGAACGCCAGGGCAAGGTCACCTTCCAGGATGTTGCGGGCATCGACGAAGCGCGCGAAGAGCTCGCGGAAATCGTCGAATTCCTCAAGGATCCCAAGAAGTTCAGTCGTCTCGGCGGCCAGATTCCCAAGGG
>CAZHWG010000297.1:0-2697 GCA_964535925.1 uncultured Sphingorhabdus sp. | reverse complement strand
CCATGCGCGTCAAGGTCAATATCGATTGCTCGCCAGAGGAAGCGCGGCGGTTCATGGGGCTTCCCGACGTGACCCCGGTCAACGAACGCTATGTCGCGATGATGACCGATGCGGTCTCGGGTGCGTCGAGCATCGAACAGGTCGAAAAGATGATGAAGGACTTCGCCCCGTTCGGCGACATGGGGATGAAGATGTTCAAGCAGTTCTCCTCGCTGGCCGGCGGCGATGCGAAAGCGGGCACGAAACAGACGGGCCCTGCCAAGGGCTGACGCAAGCCGGGCGATGCTATCATGCGACATGACGATACCATATTCGCGCTGTCGAGCGGCGCGCCTCCCGCCGCTATTGCCGTCGTGCGGATTAGTGGGCCTGCGGCGAACGATACCCTTAACCATCTGACAGGCAAGAATATTCCGCTAAGGTCTCCATACGTTGTCACCGTGAAAGATGCCGAGGACAGCGTTATCGACCGCCCGCTTGCGCTGCGCTTCGCCGGACCGGCGTCAGCCACCGGCGAGGATATCGTCGAGTTGCATCTCCATGGCGGCCGCGCGGTCGTCGATGCGGTGCTCGGGCGACTCGGCGAGATCGACGGGTTGCGACAGGCAGTGCCGGGCGAATTCACCCGGCGCGCGTTCGAGAATGGGCGGCTCGACCTGCTCGAGGCCGAGGGTCTCGCCGACCTGCTTGCCGCCGAGACCGAAATGCAGCGGCGCCAGGCGATGGGCTTTGCCAGCGGCGGCGTGTCGCAGGCGCTTGCTGCGTGGCAGGACGAATGCCTCGCAATCGCCGCACGGATCGAGGCGGCGATCGATTTTTCCGACGAAGACGATGTCGGCGACGCCGATGTCGCAGCAGTCCATGCGGCGTGCGGTGCGCTCGGCGCCAAGCTTGCGGCGTGGCTCGACCGACCGCCTGCCGAACGATTGCGTGACGGCATTACGGTCGCGATTGCGGGTCCGCCTAATGCTGGCAAGTCGACGCTGCTCAACGCGATCGCGCAGCGTGAGGCGGCGATCACCGCGCCGACCGCGGGAACGACGCGCGATATTGTCGAGGTCCCCGTCGCGATTGGTGGCATTGCCTATCGCTTTGCCGACACCGCCGGGCTGCGCGACGACAGCGCCGACGCGGTCGAGACGATCGGTATCGCGCGCGCACAGGCTGCCGCAGCCGAGGCCGATATCCTCGTCTGGCTCGGCAGCGACGACCCGCCCGCTCATCCCGCCGCGATCCGCGTCGCGGCGCAGGCCGACCGACGCCGCGGGGCCGATTGGGATAAGCAGGTCGATGCAGCCGATGTCGTAGTATCGGCGGTGACAGGTGAGGGCATGGCCGCGTTGCTCGATGCCATCGCCAACCGGACGCGCGACCTGTTGCCGCGCGAGGGCGAGGTCGCGCTCAACCGTCGCCAGCGTGACGCACTCGCCGATGTTGCGGGCGCGCTCGACGATGCGCAGCGCGCGCGCGACCTGCTGATCGTCGCCGAACACCTGCGCAGCGCGATGGGTGCGTTCGATCGCCTGACCGGACGGGCACGGACCGAGGACATGCTCGATGCGCTGTTCGGGCGATTCTGCATCGGGAAATGAGCGCCGGAATGAGCGTTGCGCCGCGCAACTTTTGACGGCCCCGCCGTGCTGCTGTAACGGGCGGGCGATGGACAACTTCGATGTCATTATAGTGGGCGGCGGACATGCCGGGTGCGAGGCCGCGGCGGTTGCCGCGCGGGTCGGGGCACGCGTTGCGCTGGTCACTTTTTCACGTGAAACAATCGGCGCAATGTCGTGCAATCCCGCGATCGGCGGGCTTGGCAAGGGCCATCTCGTGCGCGAAGTCGACGCCTATGACGGGCTGATCGCGCGCGCCGCCGATGCTGCGGCGATCCACTATCGGATGCTCAACATGTCGAAGGGGGCTGCGGTGCGCGGCCCGCGCGTCCAGGCCGACCGCGCGCTGTTCGCGCGCGCGGTCCAGACGATGATCGCGACCCATCCGAACATCACCGTCGTCGAGGGCGAGGCCGAGGCGCTGACGCTCGACCACGATACGATCACCGGATTGGTCCTGGCCGATGGGCGCTCGCTTACGGCGCCCGCAGTCGTCCTTGCTGCCGGGACGTTCCTTGGCGGGAGGCTCTATCGTGGCGAATGGAGCGGTGCCGGCGGACGCACCGGCGAACGCGCCGCGACCGCCTTGGGCGCGCAGTTGCGCGATCTCGGCCTGCCCGTCGCGCGATTGAAGACCGGAACGCCGCCGCGGCTCGATGGGCGGACGATCGACTGGTCCGCGCTCGTGCGTCAGGAATCGGACGTCGATCCCTGGACGATGGCACCGGAGTCTCGGGCGCGGCGCAATCCGCAGCTGTTCTGCGCGATCACGCGGACCAACGAGGCGACGCACGATATCGTTCGCGGCGGGCTCGACCGTTCGCCTTTGTTCTCGGGCGCGATCGATGCCAAGGGGCCGCGCTATTGCCCGTCGATCGAGGACAAGATCCACCGCTTCGCCGACCGCGACGGCCACCAGATTTTCCTCGAACCCGAAGGGCTGGCGACGCACCTCGTCTATCCCAACGGAATCAGCACGTCGTTGCCCGACGATGTCCAGCGCGCGATGATCCGCTGCATTGCAGGGCTCGAGCGGACCGAGATCGCGGTGCCCGGCTATGCGGTCGAATACGACCTTGTCGATCCG
>CAZHWG010000296.1:0-2723 GCA_964535925.1 uncultured Sphingorhabdus sp. | reverse complement strand
ACGGTCTGGCTACAGTGCGGCCATGCAACCGATCGTCCCGTCCGCCGAATGTCAAACCATGGCCGAAGTGCGCGCCGGCGTCGATGCGATCGACCAGGCGCTGGTTCGACTGCTCGCCCGCCGCTTCGGCTATATGGACGCCGCCGCGCGGATCAAGCCGACGCGCGAGGCGGTCCGCGATCAGGACCGCAAGGACGACGTCCATGCCAAAGTCGCTGCGACCGCCGCAACGCTCGGTCTGCCCGTCGAACGAATACGCGCGGTGTGGGAAGAGCTGATGGAACAATCGATCGCGCACGAAACCGAACGCTGGGACGCAACGCGCGGTCAACCAGCGGGCTAATGGCGGATCGGCTTCTTGAGCGCCGACAAGACACCGCGCAGCGTGCGCACCTCGCCGCTGTTCCAGCCGGGCTTGGTTAATATCCCGCGCAGCGTCCGCTTGGTCACCGCGGCGCGGATCGGCGGGAAGAAATAGCTCGTCGGCGCGAGCATCGCCTCGAGTTCGCAATATAATCCCTCGAGCTCGGCCTGCGGCGCTGGCGGATCCAGATCGCGCGTCGGCGGACTGGCGAGCGCCTCGCCCTTCGACCATTCGTACGCCAGCACCATCACCGCCTGCGCGAGGTTGAGCGAGCCGAATTCGGGATTGATCGGCACCGTGACGATCGTCCGCGCCAGCGCGACGTCGTCGGTCTCGAGCCCTGAGCGTTCGGGCCCGAAGACGAACGCCGACCGGCTCGTCCGGGCGTGGACCTCGCTCGCCGCCTCGGCGGGCGTCACCACCGGCTTGGTCACGCCGCGGCGGCGCACCGTCGTGGCGTAGACGTGCGGGCAATCGAATACCGCATCGGCAAGGCTGTCGTAAACGCTGGCCCCGGCGAGCACGCGATCGGCACCGGCGGCGGCGGGACCTGCGTCGGGATTGGGCCAGCCATCGCGCGGCGCGACGAGGCGCAGCTCGGTCAGCCCGAAATTGAGCATCGCGCGGGCCGCCTTGCCGATATTCTCGCCCAGTTGCGGCCGGACGAGGACGATGACGGGCTTGGGTTGGATTTCAGGCGCGGTCATTCCTCGCCCAGATGCTGGATATTGCCGGCAAATTCCTCGAAATCCTTGGCTTCGGTGAAGTCCTTGTAGACGCTGGCGAAGCGGATGTAGGCGACGCTGTCGAGGCCCTTCAATCCGTCCATTACCATCTCGCCGATGCGCGCCGATTCGACCTCCGAATCGCCGCTGGTTTCGAGTCTGCGCTGGATGCTCGAGACGAGCCGCTCGATCCGCTCGCCGTCGATCGGCCGCTTGCGACAGGCGATCGAGACCGAGTGGAGCAGTTTGTCGCGGTCGAACAGTTCGCGCCGCCCCTCGCTCTTGAGGATCATCACGTCACGCAGCTGGATGCGCTCGAAGGTGGTGAAACGCGCGCTGCAGCCCTCGCATTGGCGCCGTCGGCGGATTGCCGCGCCGTCCTCGGTGGGACGGCTGTCCTTCACCTGGCTGTCTTCATGGGCGCAATAGGGACAGCGCATCGTCTATCGCTTGACGCGCTGCCACAGGGCGATCGCGGCGCCGCCGACGATGCCGACGGGAATCGTCAGTACGGGCAGGACGGCCGCGGCGACTGCACCGATCGCCATGCCGGTCAGGACGGGCTTGGTGCCGGGGTGCGCCATGCCCTCTTTCGCCATGCCCTTGATCTCGGTCGCGGCGCGATCGGCCATGGTTTCTTCAGGGTCGTGGTCTGGTTCGTGAGGATCGGTCATGATGTCAGTCCTGATAAATGGGGAAACGCAGGCACAGGGCTTCGACGCGCGCCTTGACGTCGGCTTCGACGCTGGCGTCGCCGCCCTCGCCCTTGGTCCGCAGACCGTCGAGGACGTCGGCGACCATATCACCGATCGCTTCGAACTCGGCGATGCCAAAGCCGCGGGTGGTGCCGGCAGGCGATCCGACGCGGATGCCGCTGGTCTTGACCGGTGGCAGCGGGTCGAACGGAATGCCGTTCTTGTTGCACGTGATGCTCGCGCGCTCGAGCGCCTCGTCGGCGTCCTTGCCGGTAATGCCGAGCGGGCTGAGGTCGATCAGCGCGAGATGCGTGTCGGTGCCGCCCGAGACGACATCGGCGCCGCGCGCTTTCAGTCTCGCGGCGAGCGCTTGCGCATTGGCGATGACGGCGCGGCTATAGTCCTTGAATTCGGGCTGGAGCGCCTCGCCGAACGCGACCGCCTTGGCGGCGATGACGTGCATCAGCGGCCCGCCTTGCAGCCCCGGGAAGACCGCCGAATTGATTCGCTTGGCGATACTCTCGTCGTTGGTCAGGACCATGCCGCCGCGCGGCCCGCGCAGCGTCTTGTGCGTCGTCGTCGTGACGACGTGTGCGTGGGGCAGCGGGCTGGGATGGCAACCGCCCGCGACGAGCCCGGCGAAATGCGCCATGTCGACCATCAGCAGCGCACCGACATCGTCGGCGATGCGGCGGAAGGCGGCGAAATCGATATGGCGCGGATAGGCCGAGCCGCCGGCGATGATCAGGCCGGGGCGATGCTCCTGGGCGAGCCGTTCGACCTCTTCGAAATCGATGAGGTGGCGGTCGCGGTCGACGCCGTACTGGACCGCGTTGAACCATTTGCCGCTCATCGCCGGCTTGGCGCCGTGGGTCAGGTGGCCGCCGGCGTCGAGAATCATGCCGAGGATGGTGTCGCCGGGCTTGGTCAGCGCGAGCA
>CAZHWG010000295.1:0-2736 GCA_964535925.1 uncultured Sphingorhabdus sp. | reverse complement strand
CGCTCGTCGCGCGCGCCGTCGCGATGGCGCGCGAAGCGCCCGAGGATCGCTTCGCCGGCCTCGCGCCCGAGGACCGGTTGCTCGACGGCGACGCCCCCGACCTCGACCTCGACGATCACAGCGATGTCGATCCCGCCGCGCTGCGCGCCAGCGCGCTGGCCTGCGAGGACGCCGCGCGCGCGGTCGACGGCGTGACCAATTCCGAAGGCGGCAGCGCGAGCCACAACCGCGTCCGCCTCGCGCTCGCCACCAGCCACGGTTTCGCCCGCGCCTATGGCCAGTCGAGCCACGCGATCTCGGCGAGCGTGCTCGCGGGCAGCGGCGGCAACATGCAGCGCGACTACGACTGGCACAGCGCGCGCTACCTCGCCGATCTCGATACGCCCGAGGCGATTGGTCGCAGCGCGGGCGAACGCGCGGTCGCGCGGATGTCGCCGGGCGAATTGCCGAGCAAGGCGATGCCCGTCGTGTTCGATCCGCGCGTCGGCGGCAGCCTGCTAGGCCATCTGATTGGCGCGATTTCGGGATCGGCGATCACGCGCAAGACGAGCTTCCTGCTCGACGCCGTGGGCAGCCAGGTGTTCGCGCGCGGGATCAGCATCATCGAGGAACCGCACCGGCTGCGCGGTCTCGCTTCTCGCCCGTTCGACGGCGAGGGGCTGCCGACGCGCCGTACCGCGATCGTCGACGACGGCATGCTCGGCGGCTGGCTGCTCGACAGCGCCTCGGCGCGCCAGCTCGACCTTGCGCCGACCGGCCATGCCTCGCGCGGGACGCACGGATCGCCCGGCGTCTCGACCGGCAATCTCCACATCGCCCCCGGCGAGGTGTCGCGCGCCGCGCTGATCGCAGACATCAAGGACGGCGTGCTCGTCACCGAGCTGATCGGGCACGGCGTCAACGGTGTGACCGGCGACTACAGCCGTGGCGCATCGGGCTTTCGCATCGTCGACGGCGAAATCGCCGGGCCGGTCGCCGAATTCACCATCGCGGGCAATCTCAAGGACATGTACGCGAACCTGGTCGCCGCCGACGACCTCGTTTTCCGCTATGGCACCAACGTGCCGAGCCTGCGCTGCGATGCAATGACCGTGGCCGGTGCCTGACCGCGCGCCGCCCGCGCTGAACCCGGCCGCCATGATCGACGCGGTCGAGGCGGCCGCGCGCAGCGTCGGCGACATGGCGATGCGCCGCTTCAAGGGCGAGGGCGGCGCTTACAAGGTGTGGGACAAGAGCCCGGGCAATCCGGTCAGCGATATCGACCTGGCCGCCGACCTTGCGCTGCGCGACCGGCTCGCCCGGCTCGATCCGCAGGCCGGCTGGCTGTCGGAGGAAACCGCCGACGAACCCTCGCGGCTCGACTGCCGCCGCATCTGGTGCGTCGACCCGATCGACGGGACGCGCGATTTCGTCCGTGGCCGGCCCGGCTGGGCGGTGTCGATCGCGCTGGTCGAGGACGGCGCGCCGGTGATCGGCGTCCTCTATGCCCCCGCGCGCGAGGAAATGTGGCGCGCGGCGGTGGGCGAGGGCGCGACGTGCAACGGCGTGCGCCTGACCGCCGCCGATTGTTGTGCGCTTGCCGGGGCACGTGTCCCTGCCGACCATCTGGCGAAGGAAGACGCCGATCTGGCGATGATCGCCAAGCCCAACTCGATCGCCTTGCGTATCGCGATGGTCGCCGCGGGCGCCGCCGATATCGTCGCGACGCTGCGCTGGGGCTATGAATGGGATGTCGCTGCCGCCGCGCTGATCGCCAGCGAGGCCGGCGCCGACGTCACCGACGCATTCGGCGGCGCGCTGAGCTTCAACAAGCGCGACCCGCGCGCGTTCGGCGTGCTCGCCTCGGCACCGGGCATTCATCGCGACGCGGTCGAGCGGCTCGCCGAGCGCGCCGCGCGGATCGCCCCGCACGGCTGAACACGCCCCGGTTTGCGGCGGGATACGCCCGCTGCACCGCTTGACATGACGGGCGACTCGCCTTAGTTGAACCCTATTCCGAACCACGGAGCCGATCGGCGGTGCAATTGTTGCGCCCGCCGTCTTTGTGCATTCCGGGCAGCGAGATCGCTCGTTTTTCCCGAAAATGCGTATGACCGACACCGTGACGTCCGGATATTAACGCTTTGAGATGGGACCCCACGCCAGCGGTCCCGTGGAGCCGGGAGAAAACGAACATGGCACGTATTGCGGGCGTCAACCTGCCCACCAACAAGCGCGTGATCATCGCGCTTACCTATATCCATGGAATCGGTCGCACCACCGCGGTCAAGATCGCCGACAAGCTCGGCATCGACCACGCGCGCCGCATCCAGGACCTGAACGACGCCGAAGTCCTGCAGATTCGCGAGACGATCGACGCCGAGCACACCGTCGAGGGTGATCTTCGTCGCGACACCGCGATGAACATCAAGCGCCTGATGGATCTGGCCTGCTATCGCGGCCTGCGTCATCGCAAGGGCCTTCCCGTTCGCGGCCAGCGCACGCACACCAATGCGCGCACCCGCAAGGGCAAGGCGAAGCCGATCGCGGGCAAGAAGAAGTAATCAGTCCCCGGGACTCGACTATTCTTCTCCGCCGGAGGCAACCAATCCTCCGTCACAGCATTAAAGATATTCAGGCAGGAATTCACACATGGCACGCGAACCACAGCGCATCCGTCGCCGCGAGCGCAAGAACATCTCGTCGGGCGTCGCGCACGTCAATGCGAGCTTCAACAACACGATGATCACCATCACC
>CAZHWG010000294.1:0-2747 GCA_964535925.1 uncultured Sphingorhabdus sp. | reverse complement strand
GTGATCGAAGCCGCGTTCGCGGATGTCGGCGCCGGCGTCTGACGACGCGCACGAAGCGGCAATGAAAAAGGGCGCCTCAACGGGCGCCCTTTTGCATTGGGTTCAATCGCATTCGGTCAGGCGGAAGCTTTGGCGGGCATGCTGCCTTCCGACGGGTCGCGCAACACGTAGCCGCGTCCCCAGACGGTTTCGATATAGTGGTCGCCACCTGTCGATGCCGCGAGCTTCTTGCGCAGCTTGCAGATGAAGACGTCGATGATCTTGAGTTCCGGCTCGTCCATGCCGCCATAGAGGTGGTTGAGGAACATTTCCTTGGTCAGCGTCGTGCCCTTGCGCAGCGAAAGCAGCTCGAGCATCTGATATTCCTTGCCGGTCAGGTGGACGCGATTGCCGTCGACCTCGACCGTCTTGGCATCGAGATTGACCGCCAGCTTGCCGGTGCGGATGACCGATTGCGAATGGCCTTTCGAGCGGCGCACGACCGCTTGGATCCGCGCCACCAGCTCTTCGCGGTGGAATGGCTTGGTGACGTAATCGTCTGCGCCGAAGCCGAAGCTGCGGACCTTGGAGTCCATTTCCGAAATGCCGCTGAGAATGAGGACCGGCGTCTGCACCTTTGCGACGCGCAGTTTCTTGAGCACGTCATAGCCGTGCATGTCAGGCAGGTTGAGGTCGAGCAGGATAATGTCGTAATCGTACAGCTTGCCGAGATCGAGGCCCTCTTCGCCGAGATCGGTCGTGTAAACGTTGAAGCCCTCGGTCGACAGCATGAGTTCGATGGCCTTGGCCGTGGTCGGCTCGTCTTCGATCAAAAGAACGCGCATCGTCTAACCCCTTTTTCCCCGGTCGGCAGCCGCGTCGCCGCGTTTCGCCCAACCCGTGTGAATTGTTAACCATGAAAGCTATGAAGGCGAAAGGTTAATTTTGTCTTTAGCCCTATGAACAAAAAGTTGACGCAGGCGCTGCGTCGACCGCCCTTGCACCCGTCGGAGCCGCCCCCATCTTGTCGTATTGCGATTTGCCAGAAGGACTTGCGATGATCGAACGGCGCCCTTTCGACAGTCTCGGCCATGCCGACCATGGCTGGCTCGACGCCCGCCACCACTTCAGCTTCGCGGGTTACCATGATCCCGCCCGGATGGGCTGGGGCGCGATCCGTGTCTGGAACGACGATGCCATCGGGCCGCGATCGGGCTTTCCGCCGCATTCGCACAACGACATGGAAATCGTCACCTATGTCCGCACCGGTGCGATCACCCATCGCGACAGCATGGGCAACGAGGGACGGACAGCTGCCGGCGATGTCCAGGTGATGAGTGCCGGCACCGGCGTCACGCACAGCGAGTTCAACCTCGAGGACGAAACGACGACACTGTTCCAGATCTGGATACTGCCATCGCGTGGCGGCGTGCCGCCCGCCTGGGGCCAGCGCGAATTTCCCGCCGGCGATCGATCGGGCCAGTTCGTTACCCTGGCGAGCGGGATCGACGGCGAGGAAGGCGCGCTTTCGATTCGCGCCGATGCCCGGGTCGCAGGGGCGACTGCCGCTAAGGGCGAGACCCTTGTCTACGACACCGCGCGCGACCGGCATATCTACCTGGTCCCGGCGACGGGGCGGATCCGCATTGACGGCATCGAGTTCGGCCCGCGCGACGGGGCCGCGATTACCGATGTCGATTCGCTGTCGATCGAGATTCTCGAGGACGCCGAAATCGTCCTCGTCGATGCGCTCTAGCGGTTAGGTGCCCTTGAAGCGGTTGCTGCGACGAGCGAGGCCAGTGCCTCGAAACAGCTGCGGTCGATCGCCTTGTCGACCTCGCTCGCCATGATCGAAAGCGCCTTTTCGGGCGTCATCGCCTTGCGATACGGCCGGTCGGCGGTCAGCGCGTCGTAGAAATCGCAGGTTGTGATGATGCGGGTTTCAAGGCTGATTGCGCACTCGTCGAGACCCAGCGGATAGCCCTTCCCGTCGAGCCGCTCGTGATGGGCGGCCGAGATCGGCGCCATGTCGTCGAATGCCGATATCCGCCCGAGGATCGACTGCGTATGGGCCGCATGGTCGCGCATCACGACCCATTCGTCGTCGTCGAGCTTGGCCGGCTTGTCGAGGATCGTGTTGCTGACGCCGAGCTTGCCGATGTCGTGGAGTAAGGCCCCTCGCACCAGCCAACGGCGCTTTTCTGCCGGGTAATCGAGCGCGATCGCGAGGCGCAGCGCATAGTCGGCGACGCGGCCGCTATGGCCCGCCGTATAGGGGCTTTTCGCATCGACGACCTCACCGAAGGCGGCGGCGATATCGTCAAGATAGTCCTCGTCGATTTCGACCGTCGCGTTCGCGGGTTCGAGTGCAAAAACCCTGAGCTCGATATCGTCGGCCGACAGCGCCTCCCAGAAGCCGGGGCGCGCCTGGATCTTTTCGAACAGCGTGACGAGTGCGGGATCGAACCAGGTCCCGCCGTGCGAGACGATTTCACGCAGCGCGATTTCGGGTCCGCCATCGTGGTGGAAGACATCGGCGACCTGCGCGAGCAGCGCGATGCGCGCGTACAGCGGGATCGCGTCACCGGCGATGCCGAGCGGCTTGCCCGAGCCGTCCCAATGTTCATCGAGCGAGCGGATGCCGTCGGCGACCGCGTCCGAAAAGCGTAGTTTCTTGGCAATATCGGCGCCCCGCGTACAGCGCGTCTCGATCAGCTGGCGCGAATATTCGGGTCCGTTGCGCAATATGTCGAGGATGGCGAGCGGGC
>CAZHWG010000293.1:0-2753 GCA_964535925.1 uncultured Sphingorhabdus sp. | reverse complement strand
TCGACCGGGCGGAAATAATAGCGTCCGGCGATATCCATCACCAGCGGCCGGTCGGCCGGAACGTCGGCGCTGTCGACGCGCACCTGGACCATCGTGCGCCGCTTGGGAACGATGTCGAGCGGCACCACGCCCGCCATCCGGGCGACCGCATCGGCCCAGGCGCCCGCCGCATCGACGAGGATGTCGGCGTCGAAAACACGCCCCCCCGCCTCGACCCGCCAGCGCCCGTGGCTGCGCGCGATGCGATCGACGCGCGCGCCGGTGATCAGGCTCGCGCCGTTGCGCCGCGCCTGCCCCAGCGCCGCGCCGTGGACCGCGGCAACGTCGATATCGGCGCCGTCGGCCTCGACCAGACCGCCGAGGAGAACCGGCGCCGCGCGCGGCACCAGCCTGAGCAGCCCCGCGCGATCGACACGATCGAGCCTCACCCCGGTCCCGGCGAACTGCTCTTCGAGCGCATCGAGCTTTGCCAGATCGTCGGCCTCGGCGACCTCGAACGATTTGCGCGGTGTCAGGAATCCGCCCGCATCGAGCGCGGCATGCGAAGCGCGAGTCAGCGCGCGGACATGCGGGCCGCCCAGCGTTTCGTGCCAGAACGCCGCCGAACGGCCGGTCGCGTGATAGCCCGGCATATCTTCGGCCTCGATCAGCGTGACGCGCAGTCCGGGCGGCAGCGCGGCGGCAAGCCCCGCGCCCGCCATGCCGGCGCCGATGATCAGGACATCGCAGGCGGTCACTTCTTCGTCGTTCACGCCTCCGCCGACGCCTCGGCCGTTTCGTCGAACAGCGCATCGATCGCCGCGAGCGCAGAATCGCGCACGGCATCGCTCTCGCGCAGCAGCTCGTGCGCCGCCTCGTCGCCGAACTCGACCACCCGCGCATGCGGGAGGCGCGCCGCCATCGCGCGTGTCGCTGGCGGACTGACGAGACCATCGGCGCTCGCCAAGAGAATCAGCACCGGCACCCCGATCGCCTCGATCCGCCCGGGCTTCGCCAGCCAGGCGAACGACTCGTAAGCCGCCGCGATCCAGCCCCAGCTCGCCGGGCCGAGCTTGAGCTCGGGTTGCGTATCCCAGAAAAATTGCTCGTCGGCATAACGTTCTCGCGAATGCGTCAGCAGGCCCATGCGCTTGGCGAGCGGCGAAAACGGCTTTTCGCTAACCTTCCACACCCGCTGTTCGGTCCCGACGATCTTGGCGGCGACCCGGGCGACCAGTCGGCCGAGCCATTGCGGCATCGCGTCGGCAAAGCCGAGCATCGGCGAGACGAGGACCGCAGCAGTGGCGGGCAGCGCGCCCTCGGCGAGCGCACGCAGGACGAGGTGCCCGCCCATCGAGTGGCCGATCACGACGATCGGGCCGGGTGCGCGCGCCTTCAGCGCGGCGGCATAATCGGCAAGATCGCGCGTCCAGTCGGCAAAGCGCGTGGCATGGCCGACATCGCGCCGCGCGGCCAGTCGTCCCGAACCGCCCTGCCCGCGCCAGTCGAAACTCTCGACCCGCCAGCCGAGCCGGTGGAAATGGGCGAACGTCTCGAGGTATTTCTCGAAGAAGTCGCCGCGCCCGCCAAGGAACAGCACGGTGCCGCGCGCCGTCCCCGCGACCGGCCAGCGAAAGCAGCGCAAGTCCCAGCCGTCGCCTGCTGTCCAGCGGGTAATCGTGGCGTCATCGGGGATGCGCCGGCGGTCGAAAGCGGAGTCGGTCATGACGAACATGGTTACGGTTTGGTAAGCCCTCTCGTCTAGCGCATTTGCGTATGAACAGCATCGCGCCCGATCTGATCTACCCGACATTGCTGGTCGGGCTGCTGGCGGTCCTGCTGTTCGCCGCAGCGATCAGCGACTTGCGATCGCGCAGCATATCCAACTGGCTCAACGGGGCGATCGCGCTTGGCGCGATTCCTTTCTGGTTTTCGCTCGGTCTCGATCCGTGGCCGATGATGGCCATCCAGCTCGGCCTGGCGCTCGCGACCTTCGCGCTGTTCGCCATTTTCTTCGCGCTCGGCGCGATGGGCGGCGGCGACGTCAAGATGATCGCCGCGCTTGCCTTGTGGCTTCCGGCCGGGCTGCTCCTCAACGTGCTGATGATCATGGCGGTTGCGGGCGGCCTGCTGACCGTGATCGTGTGGCTCTGGCACAAGGCGCGCCGCACGCCGCTGGGCGAAGGCGTGCCCTATGGCGTGGCGATCGCAATCGCCGGAATCTGGGCGATTAACCAACAATATATTAACCAATTTGCCTGATTAGAGGCGCAGGGGACGGCCCGAAGCGGGCTGCTTAGGAGCGAGTTTCATCATGGATGGCAAGAAAATATTCCTCATCGTCGGGGCGCTGATTGTAGCGCTGGGAGCCGCGTTCGGAGTGAACTCGCTGATGCGCGGTTCGGCAACGCCGACATCGAACGCCGCCTCGGTCGCTCCGCAGGGTCCCCAGATCCTCGTCGCCACGCGGCCCTTGCCCGTCGGCACGATCATTACCCCCGATGCGCTGCGCTACCAGGCATGGCCGCAGCAGCTTGTCGACGGCAAAAATTATTTCCTCAAGGAAAGCACCGCCGACGGTAGCCTCGTCGGCACCGTCGTGCGCAACGCGATTACTGCGGGCGAACCGCTGACGCAGGGTGCGCTCGTCCATCCGGGCGATCGCGGTTTCCTCGCTGCTGCGCTCGGCCCCGGCATGCGCGCCATCACCGTTTCGGTTTCGGCCGAAAGCGGCGTCGCCGTCATCAGCCTCCGCAACCTCGAAGGCCAGAAGG
>CAZHWG010000292.1:0-2780 GCA_964535925.1 uncultured Sphingorhabdus sp. | reverse complement strand
CGCGCGGGCGCGCGCCCTACGACGCCGTCCTGACGCACGGTTTCGCGCTCGACGGCAACGGCCGCAAGATGTCCAAATCGACCGGCAACGTCGTCGATCCGTTGAAGGTGATGGACGAAAGCGGCGCCGACATCCTGCGCATGTGGGTCGCCAGCACCGACACCTTCGACGACGTCAAGGTCGGCAAGGAAGTCTTGAGCGGCGCGAGCGACAGCTATCGCAAGCTGCGCAACACCTTCCGCTACCTGCTCGGCGCGCTGTCCGATTTCGACGAGAGCGAGCGCGTCGAACCCGCCGCGATGCCCGAGCTCGAACGCTATATCCTCCACCGCCTCGCCGAGGTCGATGCCGAGTTGCGCGCGAGCGTCGACGGTTTCCAGTTCAGCCGCTACCTGCGCGTCCTGACGACCTTCGCGCAGGACGATCTCAGCGCGTTCTTCTTCGATATCCGCAAGGACTGCCTCTATTGCGACGTCGGCCCCGCGCTGCCGGCGGGCTCGGAGAAGCGCCGCGCCTATCGCAGCGTGCTCGACACGTTGTTCCACGCGCTGGTCCGCTATGCCGCGCCGGTGATCCCGTTTACTGCCGAGGAAATCTGGCAGACGCGTTATCCCGACAGCGACAGCGTCCATCTGCTCGAATGGCCAGAGGTCCACAGCGGCTGGCGCGACGAAGGCCTCGCCGCCAAATGGGACCGCATCATCGCCGCGCGCGAAGCCGTCAGCGAAGCGATCGAACCGCTGCGCCGCGAAAAGACGATTCGATCGAGCCTCGAGGCCGAGATCGTGTTGCCCCCGATCGCCGACATCGGCGACGTCCGGATGGACGAAATCTGCATCGTGTCGGAGGCGCGCTTCGCTGACGGCGCCACCGCGATCAGCGTCACCCGCACCGACAACGCCAAGTGCGGCCGCTGCTGGCGCCTCCTTCCGGAGGTGACCGAAGACGGCGCTTTGTGCGATCGCTGCGACAGCGTATTGGCCGGCGCATGAGCAAGACCATGATCGATTCGACCACCCCGTCGCCCGCCCGCATCGCGCGGTCGCGCTGGATCGGCGCGTTCGTCACGCTCGCCATCGTCGCCGCCGACCAGCTCATCAAGCTGTTCGTCACCGGCCCGCTCGCGCTGCAGGCACGGATCGGCGACCCGATCGAGATCGTCTCGTTCTTCCGCCTGCAATATGCCGAGAATTACGGCGTCTCGCTCGGCATGCTGCAGGCCGAAAGCGAAGCGATGCGCTGGGGCCTCGTCGCGCTGACCACGGCGATTTCGCTCGGCGTGGTGATCTGGATCTTCAAGGAGAAACTGCGCGGCGACATCATCGCGTTGGCGATCATCCTCGGTGGTGCGATCGGCAACATCATCGACCGCGTCCGTCTGGGCTATGTCGTCGATTACGCCGATTTCCACGTCGGCGGCTACAGCCCGTTCATGATCTTCAACCTCGCCGATGCTGCAATCACGATCGGCGTGCTGCTGCTCGTCGCACGCGCGCTCTTGCATGATCGCGCGAAATCTAAGACGATAGACCCAAGCCATCCGCCCGCCGCATCGACGGGCCAGGGAGATTGAATATGCGTAAACTCGCCATCGCCGCCCTCGTCACCGCATCGCTCGGCCTCGCCGGCTGCGCGTTGGGCGCCCGCAACACGCCCGACGAATATGCCGTCGCGCGCCAGGCGCCGCTCGTCGTGCCGCCCGATTTCGCGCTGGTCCCGCCGCAGCCCGGCGCGCCCGCCGGTGTCGATTCGTCGCAGCAGCAGGCGCTCGAAGCCCTGTTCGGCGGCGACGCCCCGCGCAGCGCGACCGAGGCCAGCATCATCAGCCGCGCCGACGACGGCCGCAGCGACCCGGGCATTCGCAGCAATGTCGGCGATCCGCAGACCTTTACGGTCGCCAAGGGCACGCTGACCCAGACGATCATCGCCGCGCCCGAAGGTGCCGGCCAGGAAGCGACCGCGGCAATCCCCGCGGGCTAAGCTTCGCTCACGATTGAAAAGCCAAAAGGGCGTCGCGATTGCGGCGCCTTTTTGCTGTCAGGCGATTGCGCCCGCCTCGCCGACCGCGGCGCTGTTGTGGCGCAGCGCCTTCAATACGGTATCGACGATCCCCGCCGCATCGAGCCCGGCATCGGCATATTGCTTGTCGGGATTGTCCTGGTCCTGGAAGACATCGGGCAGGCGCATCGTGCGCAGCTTGAGGCCCGCGTCGATCAGCCCGGCGTCGCTCGCCATGGTCAGGACGTGCGCGCCGAAGCCGCCGACCGAGGCCTCCTCGACGGTGACGCAGACCTCGTGGCTGGTGAGCAGCTTGCGGATCAGCGCCTCGTCGAGCGGCTTGGCGAAGCGCAGGTCGGCGACGGTGGTCGACAGCCCCTTGGCGTCGAGCGCGTCGGCGGCCTTGAGCGCCTCGCCGAGGCGCGTGCCGAGCGACAGGATCGCGACCTTGTGTCCCGAGCGGACGATGCGGCCCTTGCCGATTTCGAGGATTTCGGGAACCGCAGGCAGCTCAATCCCCGTGCCGTTGCCGCGCGGATAGCGCACCGCGATCGGGCCGCTGTCATGCTCGACGCAGGTCTTGGTCATGTGGACCAGCTCGGCCTCGTCCGACGGCGCCATGACGACGAAATTGGGCAAGGTGCACAGATAGGCGAGATCGAACGATCCGGCGTGCGTCGCGCCGTCGGAACCGACGAGACCGGCGCGGTCGATCGCGAAGCGGACCGGCAGGTTCTGGATCGCGACGTCGTGGACGACCTGGTCGTAGGCGCGCTGGAGGA
>CAZHWG010000291.1:0-2810 GCA_964535925.1 uncultured Sphingorhabdus sp. | reverse complement strand
CCGCGCCTCGACCGCCGAACTCGACTGGTCGCCGCTGCTCTATCTTACCGCCAATCGGCTCGATATCGACCGGCTGAAAATCCCGCGTGCGATGTTGTGGCGACTGCCCGCGCTCGTCCCGTCGAAGGAAGAAAAGCCGATCCTGCCCGGGTTCGATATCCGCATCGGAGCGCTCGACATCGAGCAGTTGGTGCTTGGCGAGGCGATCTCGGGAAAACGCCACGTCGCCTCGCTCAAGGGCAATGCCGATATCCGCTCGGGTCGGGCCGAGGTCGACCTTGCCGCCGCGCTGCGCGACGGTGACGACAAGGCACGACTCAAGCTCGTCAGCATCCCGTCCAACCGGCGGTTCGACATCGACCTTGCGGTGACGGCGTCGGCGGGCGGCGTACTCGCCGCGATGACCGGCTATAAAGACGGCTTTACCGCGACGCTCGATGGCGACGGCGATTACGACAAATGGGACGGCCGGCTCGTTGCCGACAGCGGCAACAGCAAGCTTGCGCGGGTGTCTCTGGACGTACGGCGCGGGCTGTACAGCTTTGACGGGAGGCTCAATGCGCGGCAGCTGCTGAGCGGGCTTCCCGCGCGACTGGGCGGCTCCGCGCTGCGTATCATGGGCCAGACGACCTTCGCCGACCGCCGCCTAGATGGCGAGATATCGCTGCGCTCGGCGGCCATGACGCTCGCCGGAAAGGGGCGGGTCGACCTGGGTCGCAACCGCTTTTCCAATCTCAGGCTCGATGCGCGGCTGTTGCAGACGAGCGCGCTGGTCAAGACGATGCGCGGCCGTGATATTCGCGGATCGCTCTTGCTCGACGGTCCGATCGCCGCACCGCGCTTCGAATACCGCCTGACCTCGCCCGCCATCGCCTTCGGCCAGTCGGGTTTCGAGCAGGTCGAGGCGCGCGGGCGTGGCCGGATCGGCAAGAGCGTGGCGCAAATCCCGGTGCTGCTGACCGCTGCGCGCGCGACGGGCATGGGCAAATTGGGTGCCGATATCCTCTACGGGCTGCGCGCCGAGGGCGTATTGCAGCTCAAGGACTCGATCCTGACGAGCGATCTCATCCGCGTCACCACGCGCCGCGTCCAGGGCAAGATCGTCCTGCTCGCCAACCTCAAGACCGGCCAGTTCACGGTCGGCTTCGACGGCGCGCTGCCGGGCTATGAAATTCCCGGGCTCGGCCGCGTCGACCTGGTCAGCAACCTGAAGGTCCAGCCGCGCCGCGACGGCAGCACCGGCGTCGGCGGGACCGCCACCGCGACGGTCCGGCGGCTCGATAACGGCTTCCTGCGCGGGCTTGCCGGCGGGCTGCCGAAGATCACCACCAATCTTTCGCTCGAACCCGGCGGGCGGATCAGCTTCACCAACCTGCGCCTGTCGGCCCCCGATCTCAACCTCACCGCCAGCGGCTATCGCCGCCCCGACGGCAGCTTCCATTTCGAAGGCGGCGGCCGCCATGCGCGCTACGGCCCGGTCACGCTGACGCTCGACGGGGCGATCGACCGACCCAAGGTCCGGCTCGTCTTCGCGCGGCCGCTCGACGCTGCGGGCCTCGCCAACGTTCGCGTTGCGCTCGACCCGACCGCTTCGGGCTATGTCTTCGTCGCCGGGGGGCAGTCGCTGCTCGGTCCGTTTACCGCCGAGGGCGCGGTGCTGTTGCCGAGGGGCGCAGATGCGATCATCCAGGTCACCCGCCTCGCCGTCGCCAACACTGTTGCACAGGGCCGGTTGCGCCCGGTGACTGGCGGGCTGGTGGGGGCGCTGGCGGTATCGGGCGGCGGCCTGACCGGCGAGATAGATCTCGACATGGTCGGCGGCATCCAGCGGATCGCGGCGGCGCTCGTCGCGCGCGATGCGCGCTTCCCGGGACCGCCTGCAATCACCATCCGGCGCGGCAAGCTCGACATCGTCGCGTTGCTCGACCCTGCCGGCACGAGCATCGATGCCAAGCTCGACGGCCAGGGCATCCGGCGCGGGTCGCTGTCGATCGCCAACGTTTCGGCCTCGGCCAAGCTGGTCGACGGCTCGGGCACGGTCCGCACCAAGATATCGGGCGCGCGCGGGCGCGAATTCGTCTTCGACACCGTTGCCGCGATTTCTCCCGAGCGCATCCGCATCTCGGGCAGCGGTTCGGTCGACGGTCGCGCGCTGCGCCTGACGCGGCCCGCCCTCCTCATCAAGGGCGAGGACGGTTGGCGCCTGCGCGCTGCCGAACTGGCGCATAACGGCGGCACGCTCCGCCTTGCCGGGCAGTTCGGGCGCGACATCGAGTTCGACGCGGGGCTCAACAACCTGCCGCTTGCGCTGCTCGATATCGGTTATCCCGAACTCGGCCTGGGCGGGCGCGCGACGGGCACGATCCAGTATCGCTCGCGGGCCGGCGAACTGCCGACGGGCAAGGCCGATTTGCGCGTCCGCCGGCTTAGCCGCTCGGGCGTCACGCTGAGCTCGCAGCCGATCGATCTTGCCTTCACCGCCGCGTTGAGCGCGCGCAGCGCGGCGATGCGCGGCATCATCGGCGACGGCAGTGGCAAGACGGTCGGGCGGATCCAGGGACGCGTCAGCCCGCTCGCCAGTGGCGGCGACATCGTCCAGCGGATTGCCAACGCCCCGCTGTTCGCGCAGCTGCGCTATGCCGGTCCGTCGGATACGCTGTGGCGCCTAACCGGGGTCGATGCGCTCGACGTGTCGGGCCCGATCCAGCTCGCCGCCGACGTCCGCGGCCAATTGTCCGATCCGCTGATCCGCGGGACGATGCGGACCGAAAATGCGCGGATCGAAAGCGTACTTGCCGGCATCGTCCTGA
>CAZHWG010000290.1:0-2823 GCA_964535925.1 uncultured Sphingorhabdus sp. | reverse complement strand
CGAGGGATGCGGATTATAGAGGACTGTCGGACGCGAAGGATCGGCAAAGCCCAGATCGACGGGCTGCGGTTCGATGTCGAACTTGACGTAGCCGACGAGCGCGACTTTGGCAGGATCGACCCCGGCCTCGGCGATCAGCCGGTCGCGGATCTTGGGTCCCGAGACGAGGACGAGGTCGAAGCGGGCGCTCGCCTTGTCGAAACCGATCGCGCGGTCGCCCGCGCCATGGCGGCTGTGGACCATTTTCAGCCGGTCGAGCCCGTAGCGCGACTTGAGCACGAGCGATGTCTTTTCGGAGACGACAAGCACGTCGAATCCGCGAAAGAAGTCGAGATTGTCGCGATAGATCGCCAGCCGCCGCGCGGGGAACAGCGGGTCGAGCAAGCGTGCCGCCGACCGCCGCACCAGCCCTTTGGTCCGCAGGCTGACGATCGTCACGCGCGCCAGGTCGGTGCCGAGCAGGCGCCGGACTTCGCGCTCGACTGCATCGTGAGTCACCGCCAGCACGACCGCGTGCGACCCGCGCGCCGCCATCGCGCGCGCGATCGGCAGGCTGTGCGCGACCTGGTGCGGCTGGTCGTGGTTGAACAGGAAACAGATACGCAAGGGCGCCCCCCACGGGTGATCGTGAACCGCGCCCCGCACGCTCGTCGTGCCGATCCATAACCCGGCAGCCGCCAAATGAAAGCATTTGGTCGTTGAGCCAGGCGGCGCTTTTGGCTACCCGCATAGCTCGCACCCTATCAGGACGATCGAAGACATGGCCGAATTCACTTTGCCCGCGAACAGCAAGATCAAGAAGAACGGCAAGCGCCACGCCGCCGCTGACGGCGCGGGCAAGACGCGCGGCTTCAAAGTCTATCGCTACGATCCCGACAGCGGTGAGAACCCCCGCTACGACACGTTCGAGATCGATACCGACGATTGCGGCCCGATGGTGCTCGACGCGCTGATCAAGATGAAATCCGAACAGGATCCCAGCCTAACCTTCCGCCGTTCGTGCCGCGAAGGAATCTGCGGATCGTGCTCGATGAACATCGACGGCAAGAACGGCCTCGCCTGCACCACCGCGATCGAGGACTGCAAGTCGACCGTGACGATCACGCCGCTGCCGCATATGGAAGTGATCAAGGACCTCGTTCCCGATTTCACGCATTTCTACGCGCAATACGCCTCGATCCAGCCGTGGCTCAAGACCGTTACCCCGCCGCCTTCGGGCAAGGAACGGCTGCAGAGCCCCGAGGACCGCGCCAAGCTCGACGGGCTTTACGAATGCATCCTGTGCGCCTGCTGCTCGACCAGCTGCCCGAGCTACTGGTGGAACAGCGACAAGTTCCTCGGCCCCGCGATCCTGCTCCAGGCCTATCGCTGGCTCGCCGACAGCCGCGATGAAATGACCGGCGAGAGGCTCGACGAACTCGAGGATCCCTATCGTCTCTATCGCTGCCACACGATCATGAACTGCGCCAACGCCTGCCCCAAGGGCTTGAACCCGGCGCGCGCGATCGCCGAGACCAAGAAGCTGATGGTCGAGCGCCAGCTCTAGGCGGGAGAGGTCCGCTGACCGGTCCCGACATCGATCCGCGTTTCGCGTTCGGGCCCGATCCCGATCATCCCGGCTGGTTCCGCTGGGAGATCAAGGAGGGCGAGCGCTTCAACCACTTCCTCGGCCCGATGCGGATCCAGCCGACGGGCAAGACGACCGCGCGCGTCCGCATCGTGCCCGAGCGCAAACACAGCAACCTCGCCGACAATGTCCATGGCGGGATCAGCCTCGCCTTTGCCGATATCGCGCTGTTCGCCGCCGCGCGCACGCTCGGCATCGCGATGGGGCCGCGCACCGTGACGGTCGACCTGTCGATGCAGTTCGTCGGCGCGGGACGGCTCGAGGAACCGCTCGACGCCGAGGTCGAGATCGTCCGCGATACCAAGCATCTCGTCTTCCTGCGCGGCCGGCTGGTCCAGGCACCCGAGGAAAACCCGCACATCGTCGCGAGCTTTTCGGGCATGTTGAAGAAGGGCGGATGACCGGCCTCGCCGCGCGCTATGCCGCACTCATCGAGGCGGATGAGCTCAAGCCGGATACGCAACAGGCGGCGGCAGTGACGACCCTTGCCGGCCTGCAGGACCGGCTCGAGGCGAACTGCGCCGAACGCGGTTTCATTGCGCGGCTGCTTGACCGCAAGCCCGAACGCACGCGCGGCGCCTATCTGTGGGGCGCGGTCGGGCGCGGCAAGTCGATGCTGATGGACCTGTTCTTCGGAACGCTGCGGATCGAGCGCAAGCGCCGCGTCCATTTCCATGCCTTCATGCTCGACGTTCACGCCGCGCTCAAAACCGCGCGCGAAAGCGAACAGGGCGATCCGGTCACCGCCGTCGCCAGGGATATCGCCAAGGGCGTGCGCCTGCTCGCCTTCGACGAGATGGTGATCAACAATTCGGCCGATGCGATGATCATATCGCGGCTGTTCACCGCGCTGCTTGGCCATGGCGTGACCGTCGTCGCGACGTCGAACCGACCGCCGCGCGACCTCTACAAGGACGGCCTCAACCGCGAGCATTTCCTGCCCTTCATTGCGCTTGTCGAGGCGGAGAACGACATTATCCCGCTCAACGGCCCGACCGATTACCGCCGCGACCGGTTGGGCGATGCCAGCCTGTGGCACGTACCCAACGGCCCGGTCGCGACCGCCGCGCTGAGCGAGGCATTCTTCCGCCTCACCGACTATCCGCCCGAAGACAAGGCGCACGTTCCGAGCTGCGAACTCGAGGTCGGCGGCAAGCGCACGCTGCACCGCCGCCAGATGGGCGGCGAGATAGGCG
>CAZHWG010000289.1:0-2840 GCA_964535925.1 uncultured Sphingorhabdus sp. | reverse complement strand
GGCCGCATCGCGTCGAACAGCTCGACCATGCCCTCGCCATGTTCGGCGCTGAGCGCCACCGGCTCGCCGAGGCCCAGCGCATAGGCTTCGTTGATCCCGGCATCGCCCGCCTTGCCCTCGGCCTTGTTGGCGACAAGGATGATCGGCGTGTCGCTGGCGCGCAGCCAGCGGGCGATTTCCTCGTCGAGCGGGTTGAGGCCGGTCCGCGCGTCGAACACGAACAGTGCGGCGTCGGCGCCGGCGACCGCGGCCTCGGTCTGCGCGCGCATTCGCCCGGGCAGGCTGGCCGGATCGTCGTCCTCATAGCCCGCGGTATCCATCACGCGGAACTTCATGCCGATCAGCTCGGCCTCGCCCTCGCGACGATCGCGCGTGACGCCGGGCCGGTCGTCGACCAGCGCGAGCTTCTTGCCGACCAGACGGTTGAACAGCGTCGATTTGCCGACATTGGGTCGGCCGATGATGGCGAGCATCGGCAGGCGCGGCGCGGCGCTGCCGAACGAGGACGGAATCTGCTCCGCGCGGTCATTGTCTTCTCCGCCCGGCATGCGAAACGTCCTTCCGTATAAGTGTTGCTCCGCTCACCGATAGGCGGTGAGGCGGCCTTCGTCGTCGAGCAGGTAGAGCGTGTTGTTGGCGACCACCGGCGACAGGCCGAACGACTTGCCGGCATCGGTCTGGCCGATGATGCTGCCGTCGGTCGGGTTGACCTGGATCATCTGGCCCAGGGTGCTGACCAGGATCAGGCGGTTGCCCGCGAGGATCGGTCCGGTCCAGCGGATCGCACCCTTCTTCGATTCTTCCTTGCGATAGCTCGGCAGCTGGCTGATCCAGCGAACCTTGCCGGTGGTCCGCGCGACTGCCAGCAGGCGATCCTCGTCGGTCACGACAAAGACCCATTCGCCCGCGACCCACGGGGTCGAGATGCCGGCGATGGCGAGCTCCCAGAGGCGCTGGCCGGTGACCAGCTCATAGGCTGCCATGCGGCCGCCCTTGCCGAGTGCATAGACCCGGCCGCGGTCGATCACCGGCGAGGCATCGACGTCGGTCAGCGATTCGACCGAGACCGCGAAGCTGGTCCGCGCGAGCGCGTCGCCCCACAGGTCGCGACCGTTCTCGTAGCGATAGGCGTAGAGTTCGCCCGAAGAATATCCTGCAACCACGGTGCCCTGGCCGGCGGCGGGAGCGCCGACGCCGAACACGCTGCCCGAACCGATCGATGCAGTCGCCTGCCAGATCTGCGTTCCGTCGGTCTGGTTGAGCGCGAACAGCTGGTTGTCCTGCGCCATGACATAGACATGGCCGTTCGACAGCGTCGGCGAACCGCGCAGGGGTCCCGACGGGCGGACTTTCCAGATGATGCCGCCGGTGCTCGCGTCGAGCATTGCGACATCGCCTGCGCCATTGGTCGCGAAAACGCGGTTCCCGGCAACGCTTACGCCGCCGCCGAACAGCGCGTTGCGCACGTCGGGGTCGTCGCCGGCGATCGACGACGTCCACAGGACCGCGCCGCTCGCCGCGTCATAGGCGTGGACCGCAGCGTCGACGTCGACGACATAGAGCCGCCCGTCCGCCACCACGGGGGGAGCGGCGAGCTTCACGCGATTGGTGCTGCCCGGAATCTGGACGCTCCAGGCCGGCGTCATGCTGGCGGGCAGGGCGACGTGGCCCATTGCCTTCATCGCGTTGCCGCCGGGCTGCGCCCAGTCGGCGTTGACCTCGGGCTGAGGCAGCGTGACCGCGACATTGGCCAGCGCAGGATCGGCCTCGACCGCGCTTTCGCCCGACAGGACGTTGATCCGGTCACCCAGCGTCGGCGTGTCGGCGCGGGCTTTCTTGAATACGCTGCAACCGCTCAGCAGGGCGCTGGCCAGCAGTAGGGCGATAATGGGACGTGATGTCATGGATTATCCTGTCGGTTGACCGGCGGGTTGGGGTTTGGGTTCAGGCTCGGCGACCGCGTCGATCCCCAGCGTGCCCGCCATTTGCACGGCGCGCGACTTGAGGCTCGGATCGATTCCCTTATGGGCTGCGATATCGGCAAAGATCTGTCCCGCCTTGCCGCGCTCTTTCTTGCGCAGGTGGGCGATGGCGGTCATTTCGGCGGCGGGGCCGAACCACGGCGAATCGGTCACCGCGAGCGGCTTCAGCCGCGCGATGATCGCGTCGGGCTTGAGCGTATCGAACGCGACCGCGGTCTGGCGGATCGTCGCGAGGTCGCGGAAGACCTGGTCGACCGATGCGTCGGCGGCGATTGCGCCGAGCAAGGTCGCGGCGCGCTTATCGTCGCCCGCTTCGAGCGCGACATTGGCCTGGGTAAAGCGTGCCACCGCGTCATAGGGCGGCTTGCCCGCGGTCTTCAGCTCGGCCAGCGCGTCGGCGGCGATCTTGGGGTTGCCGGCCTCGATCCGGTCGAGCGCCTGGACATAGGTTTCGCCGCGTTCGCCGGCTTTGCGTTCGCTGTACTGGCCGTAATAGAGCCAGCCGCCGAATGCGGCGAGGAAGACGACGATTCCGACGGCGATGATCGCGCCATAGCGTTTGGCAAAGTTCGCCCACTGGTCCTGGCGGACCGCGTCATCGACTTCGCGAAGGAAGACATCGTCCTGTTCGGGCTTGAGCGCCACTGGATTCTCCGAAAGGGGGTTGATCGTGCGCCTCCTTAGCGGCGCGGTCGCTAAAGGAAAAGGCCTAGCCGCCGCGCTTCAGGTCTTGGCGCGATAGGTCTGATCGGCGGTCGGGAATGAACGCGACCTGACTTCGTCGGCATAGGTCGCCACCGTCTCCGAAATGCGCGTCGCCAGATCGTCGTAGCGTTTGACGAAGCGCGGTGTGCGCTC
>CAZHWG010000288.1:0-2851 GCA_964535925.1 uncultured Sphingorhabdus sp. | reverse complement strand
GCGGGCTGATCGCCCACTTCGCCGGATCGTCGCGCATCGCCCCGCCGCCGTGCGTCCTGATGATCGTTTCTTCCTGCGCTTCGGTCGGATAGCCCACGCTGTGCTTGAACAGGAAGCGGTCGAGCTGCGCCTCGGGCAGCGGATAAACGCCCTGGTGCTCGATTGGGTTCTGCGTCGCCACCACCATGAAGGTGCGACCCAGTCGATGCGTCTCCCCGTCGAATGTCACCGCGTGTTCCTGCATCGCTTCGAGCAATGCGGCCTGGGTCTTCGCGGGTGTCCGGTTAATCTCGTCGGCGAGCAGCAGGTCGCAGAAGATCGGCCCCTTGGTCATCGCGAATTCGCCCGACTGGAAATTGTAAATGTTAGACCCGATGATGTCGCCGGGCATCAGGTCGGGGGTGAACTGGATACGCCCGAAATCGAGGCCGAGCGCCGCGGCGAACGCGCGCGCGGTCATCGTCTTGGCGGTTCCCGGCGGGCCTTCGAGCAGGATGTGCCCGCCGGCGAACAGCGCGGTCAGCATCAGGTCGATCATGTCGTCCTGACCGGTGATGACGCGCGCGACCTCGCCCCGGATGGCATCGGCGAGCGGCTTGATCTCTTCAATTTTCACGGGTTTTCCCTTTTATCCAGCGATTCAGGTCGTCGCTCGCAGCGAGCATCGACGGTTCATTCGAGGCAGCGCGCAACGCCGCGAGCTTCGCGCTGAAGCCTTGCGTGGCCTCCTCGTCGCGGCGGTCGAGCCATTCTAGCAGCGCGTCGCCGTGCAGGTTGGCGGGCGCGCGCAACCGGCTCGCCGCGCGCATCTCGACGATGTCGGCATAGTGGTCGCCAAGCCCGCCGATCTTGCCGCCGCGCCGCATCAGCCGTGCTGTCGCATCGGCCAGCGCGCGCTTGCCGAAGCGCAGCACGCGTTCGGGCCGGGCGGCTTCGCCGAACCGACCGAGGCCGCTCAAGAATGCTAGCAACGCTGCGAACAAGAGGCTGAGCGTCAGCGCGAGGAAGGGCGGCTCGAGCATCAGCTTGCCGAGGCTGCGCGATACCGGCGCACGCGCCAGGCTGAGGTCGAACAGGATCGCGCCTTGAGGGTCGGTCTTGAGACCGCGCAAAAGCGCGACCGCGGCGACGGCGTCGGCGCGCTTCGCCAGTCCCGCGTTGTTGAGCCTGTCGGCATCGACCAGCATCCAGTGCGGTTGACCCTTGACCGCAATCGGCCGCTGCGCTGCCGCGCCGTCGCCTTCGGTCGGGAGCGGGGCGTCGAGAGCCTCGGCGAATTCGCTCAGGCGCTTGCGGTCGATCGGTCCAACCTTGCGCACGAAGCCCGGCTTGCGCGGATAGCGTGCCACCTGCCATTTCGGCAGGACGAACAGCGTCGACTTGAACCGGCGCAGCTGCGCCAGTTCGGTCAGTCGGTCGACGTCGAAGCCCTCGTCGATCGGGACGACGAGAAGATCGGCGTCGGTCGCCGGGATCGACCGCAGTTCGACATCTTCGCCCGCCAGTTCGAGCAGCTTGACGATTCCGGCATAACCATTGCCGCCCTTGGCATCGGCGGTCGCTGCGCCCGGCGGGCTCGACCGGAAATCGGGGGCATAGGTCGCCAGCACGATAAACCCGGCAAGCGCGATGATGCTCGCGGCGATGCCCCAGGCGACCGCGCGCGGCGAGAATGTCTGGCTCTCGCTCATGCCACCTGCCTGCGCCATCCTTCGGCGAAGGCGAAGCTTTCATAGGCCTGGCGCGCCTCGTGCCAGCCGTCGCTGCCGACGCGGCGGCGAGCGAAAAGTGCGCGTTCGACGATTCCCGCCATCCTCGAAAACGCATCGCGGGGCCGGGCCGGAAGGCGCGCGTCGACGGCGATATCGCGGGCGGTGAGCGAAGGGTGGAGGAAGTCGGGCAGGCGGCGCGCAATATCCTCGACGCTGCGTATCAGCAGCAGGTGGACCGCCGCCTCGTAATCGCCGGACTCGGCCAGCGCATCGGCCTCGGCGAGCAGCGTGCGCGCGACGCGCGCTTCGGGTCGCCAGCCCGCGTCGTCATCTTCGGCCAACTCGCGTTTCCAGCGCGACACCCAGCCATATCCGCCGAACTGTGCAATCACGAGATAGGCGACGAAGGCGGCGATGATCCCGACCCCGGCCCAGAAGATATAGGTAGCGAAGGGCGCCAGCGCGGCGATGAATTCGGCGATCATCTTGGCGAATGCCGACGGCTCGACCTTCGGCGGCGGGGCGAGGCTGAACTGGATCGAACGATCGGCAATCAGTTCGGCATGCGCCCGCGCCAGCGTTGCTGCTTCGATTGCTCCGCCCTCAGCGCTCATCGGCCGTCACCGCCCCCTGCGACCAGCGACGGTGTTCGTCGCTGTTTCCATGGTTTAGCGCAAGTCGGCGGACGTGCAAGGAATCAGGTGCCGGGGTGGCCAAGGTCGCCAAGGATGGCGTCGACCGCCTGGTCGGCGATCCGGTCGCGACCGATCGGACCATCGGGCCGGAACCAGTTGTGCGTCCAGTTGAGCATTCCGTAAAACAGCATGACCTTGACGCGCAGCGCGTCGCGATTACTGGCATTGCGATCGATCGCGGTGAACAGCGACTGGGTGAAATCGACGATTTCGCGCTGCTTGGCGACGATATCGTCGCGCTGTGCGCGCGTCAGCTGGTTGAGTTCGTAGAGCAGCACCTTCTGGCTGTCCGACGCGCCGACATAATGATCGAGCAGCGCGCGGGCCATTTGCCGCAGTCGCGCCTCGGGCGGATCCGCGCTCGCGGCGACCGCGTCCTTCACCGCCAGCAGCGCATCGATATGGCTGCGCATGACGTCGTAGAGGATATCCTCCTTGGCGGCA
>CAZHWG010000287.1:0-2880 GCA_964535925.1 uncultured Sphingorhabdus sp. | reverse complement strand
CTAATGTCGACATATCCAAAAACCGCCCGATTGCTGCTGGGAGCATCTGTTCTGGCTTTCGCCGCGCCGGCGCTCGGCCAGGACGCCGAGACGCCCACGGCCGATCAGGCCGAGTATCAGGGCGAAGGTATCATCGTCACGGCGACCAAGCGGGCTGCCTTCATTCAGGATGTCCCCTTTTCGATCAACGCGCAGACGCAAGAGGACATCCAGAAAACCGGTTCGCAGAACCTTGAGGACCTTGCACGCAACGTTGCCGGCCTCTCGATCCAGAATTTGGGCCCGGGGCAGAGCCAGGTCGCGGTGCGCGGCGTATCGGCGGGCCAGGTCGTGCGCGATCAGCCGGGCGTCAAGGAGCAGGTCGGCGTCTATCTCGACGAGTCGGTGATTTCGTTGTCGCTGTTCACCCCCGATCTCGACCTGTTCGATTTGAACCGGGTCGAAACATTGCGCGGGCCGCAGGGAACGCTGTTCGGTTCGGGATCGGTCGGCGGGACGATCCGCTATATCACCAACCAGCCGCGGCTCGGGGTGACCGAGGGCCTGGTCGAGGCCAACGTCAACGTGATCGATGGCGGCGATGTCGGCGGCCACCTCAAGGGGGCGATCAACCTGCCGCTCGGTGAAAAGGCGGCGATCCGCGCGGTCGGCTATTATACGCGTTACGGCGGCTTCATCGACGCGTTGCGCGAAGGCGGCGGCGTCGACAAGGACGTCAATGACGGCGAGCGCTATGGCGGCCGCATCGCGATTGCCCTTGAACCCTCGGACGGGATCGTCATCACGCCGCGCGTGATCTTCCAGAAGATCAAGACCAACGGCTTCAATCGGCAGGAAGTTTACAACCTCTACGCCAACCCGTTCACGACGACGCGACCGCCCGTTACATTCGAGGAGCGCCAGCAGTTCCTGTTGTTGAACGAAGGGTTCAGCGACCGGACGTTGATCGGCGATCTCACCGTCAACGCCGATCTCGGCAATCTCGCGGTGACGTCGGTCACCAGCTACACCGATCGCGACATCCTCGTCAGCCGCGACGCCAGCGCGCTGACCGGATCGGTGTCGGTCGACCTCGGCTATCCCGACGCCGGCGTGTTGCTGCCCTCGAACCTGCGCGACACCACCAAGGTCGAGGCGTTCACGCAGGAGCTTAGGCTCGCCTCCGACTACGCCGGCCCATTCCAGTGGGTCATCGGCGGCTTTTATTCGAACACCGACCGCGTCTACGCGCAGCGCCTGCCGACCCCCGGCTATGACGCGTTCACCGACGCGACGCTCGGTGCGGGCACCGCGGCGGCAACCAACGGCAGCTACGGTCCCGATTCGCCGTATAACGCCGACTTGCCCTATAATCTCAAACAGGTCGCGGTGTTCGGCGAAGGAACCTACGATCTGACCGATGCGCTGCACGTGACCGCCGGCGCGCGCTATTACGATTACAAGGAGGAACGCCAGTTCATCTCGGGCGGGCTGTTTTCGAACGGCGACAACCAGACCGACCGGACCAAGTCGAACGGCGTGACGCCGCGCGTCCTGGTGAGCTACGAAGCGACCGACGATCTGACCTTCAATGCCCAGGCGGCCAAGGGCTTCCGCCTCGGCGGGGTCAACGATCCGCTCAACATCACGCTCTGCTCGGCTGCCGATGCGGCGATCTTCGGCGGATTCCAGAGCTATGACGATGAAACGCTGTGGAATTACGAGGCGGGTGCCAAATACAGCAAGGGGCCGATATCGTTCAACGCCGCAGGCTTCTATACCGATATCCGGAACCTCCAGACCACGCTCGACGCTGGCTCATGCTCTTCGCGCGTCGTGTTCAACGTGCCCAAGGCGCATACCAAGGGGATCGAATTCGAATTCAACCTCAATCCCGCGACGGGGTTCGCGCTGGGCATCAACGGCAGCCTGATCGAGGCGAAGTTCGATTCCACCGTGCTCGATGGGACCGGCGCGGTGCTCGGCGGCATCCGCGACGGCAACCGCTTGCCGTCGGTGCCGAAGTTCCAGATTTCGACCAATGCCAGCTACAGCTTCCCCGTCGGGATCGGATCCGAAGCCTATGTCGCCGGATCGTTCCAGCATGTCGGCAGCCGCTATACGCAGCCGAGTGATCAGGAAAACAATCCGCGCAGCTTCGTCTCGGGCCTGCCATTCGGTGGCGCTTCGGGGGCCGACGCGACCGTCGTCGATCTCAAGCTGCCGGGATACCAGATCGTCAATCTCAACGCCGGGGTCGACTTCGACAGCGGCCTGTCGCTCGTCGTTTACGTCAACAACCTCTTCGACGAAAATGCCCTGCTCTCGTTCGATCGCGAACGCGGCGGGCGGGCGCGCCTGTCGTTCATGACCAACCAGTCACGGACGTACGGCATCACGGTCCGGCAGAAATTCTGATTGGGGAAGTGATCGAAGGAAAAGGGGGCGCCGCATTGCGGCGCCCCTTTTTTCATGATCGCAAGTCTTCGCTCACGAACTGGGCGCAGCGCTCGCCGATCATGATCGACGGCGCGTTGGTGTTGCCCGACACGATCTGCGGCATGATCGAGGCATCGGCGACGTAGAGGCCGTCGATCCCGCGCAGCTTGAGGCGCGGATCGACGATGCTGGCGGCATCGCCGCCCATGCGGCAGGTCCCGACGGGATGATAGACGGTGTCGGCGCGGCTGCGGATCATCGCGTCGAGCGCATCGTCGTCGGCGATGTTGACCGGATGGCGATCGACCCCGGCATAATCGGCCAGCGGCGGGGCATCGAAAATCCGGTACATCAGCCGCACGCCTTCGCGCAAAACCGCGATATCGTGCTCGTCGGTCAGGAAGGCCGGATCGATCACCGGCGCATCGGCGGTGTCGCCGCTGGCCAGCGTCACGCTGCCCC
>CAZHWG010000286.1:0-2883 GCA_964535925.1 uncultured Sphingorhabdus sp. | reverse complement strand
ACCGGACGGGGGAGCGACCCTTCCGCCGGATGCGCGCCCTCTACCCGCGATTGCCGATTCGGTCAAGCGGCGGGACCATGCTCAAATAGGGACTTGCGATTCCTCCTTCGTCACGGCAGTTTCGTGGCAATACAGGGGGATGGCATGAAAATACGGGCAATGTTTGTCGGCCTGGCGCTGGTTATGGCGACCGCGCTCGGGGCGACACCGGCTGCGGCGCAGGCCATCGAGGCTGCCGCTTCGCCACCACGACCGCCGCGGATCGATTCGGCGTTGTTTTCCGCCCCGTCGGAATTTTCGCGGCCGAGCATTTCGCCCGATGGCGCGAGGATAGCCTATATCGCCAACACCGACGGCAAGGACAGGCTGGTCGTCAAATCCGTCGGCACCGGGCAGCGCGCCATATTCGCCCAGCCCGAGGGATCCGACCTGCAGTGGTTCCGCTGGGCTGGCCCAAAGAAGCTGCTGTTTTCGATGTCGGCCGAGGTGGAATTTTTCGGCCAGGAAGCCCAGCGAACAATGCTGTTCGTGATCGACATCGAGACGCGCCAGATCCTCGCGCTGGCCGACAAGAAACAGGGGTTGCGTGGCGATGACGTGATCTACGTCGATCCCGACGGCGAGTATGTCCTGCTCAACAGGCAAAAGACAATCTACGATTATCCGGCGGTCTATCGCATCATGCTGGCCGACAACTCGACGACCAAGGTCGTCAGCCAGAAAGCTAATGTGTGGGACTGGGTCGCCGACGACAGCGGCGTCGTGCGCCTGGGCGTGGGCTCGAGGGGGAGCGCGACGCTGGTATACTACCGTCCGGATGAAGAGGCGTCGTTCAAGATGATCGGCAAGATCAAGGACGACGACGAGGATCGCGAGGTCCTCGACGGCCTGTTGCGGATCATCACGGGATCGGACGACGGCTTCATCCTGACCAACAAGAAGACGGGACGCGACGCGCTCTACAAATACAATTATGCCACGCGTGCGATCGGCGAGCTGATTGTAGGCGATCCGACGTACGACATCACCGATTTTTCAATCGATCGTAAGACCGGCACGGTCACCGCTGCCTATCTGACCGACGATCGCTTCCGGGCAGTCTGGCTCGATCCGAAAATGAAGGCCGAACAGACCAAGCTCGAGCGCACCCTGCCGGGCATGGACGTGTGGATATCATCGCGTAGTATCGACGACAGCCGGATGATCGTCTTCGTCGCCTCGCCCAACGATCCGGGCAGCTTCTATCTTTACGAACCCAATGCGCGGAAGCTCGACCGGATTGCAGGGCGTGCCGATGCGCTCGACCCAGCGCAGCTCGCGGTGACCAAGCCGGTCCGTTACAAGGCGCGCGACGGGCTCGATATCCCGGCGTATCTGACGCTTCCGGTCGGGCGCAAACCGACCGGCCTGCCGCTGATCGTCATGCCGCATGGCGGGCCGTTCGGCGTGCGTGACACGATGGAATTCAACGCCGAGGTGCAGTTTCTCGCCAACCGGGGCTATGCCGTTTTACAGCCCAATTACCGCGGCTCATCAAGTTACGGCGAGGCGTTCTTCGAGAAAGGCACCGGCCAGGTAGGTCGCGCCATGCAGGACGACCTCGACGACGGCCTCGACTGGCTGGTGAAACAGGGGATCGTCGATGCCAACCGGGTCTGCATCATGGGGGCAAGCTATGGCGGTTACGCGGCGCTGTGGGGCGTCATCCGCAACCCGGAACGCTATCGCTGCGCCGTCAGCCTGGCGGGGGTTACCGACTGGAAGCGCCAATTGTCCTACGACGCACAGTTCTTTTCGCGCAAGGGCGCCCGCAGCTGGCGCGACAGGGTCAAGGGAGAAGGCCGTTTCGATCTCGACGCCGTCTCTCCGGTCGATCACATCGACAAGCTGACTCGCCCCGTGCTGATCGCGCAAGGCGATGCCGACAGCAACGTTCCACCCAGCCAATACAAGCGCTTCGTCGATGCGGCGAAGAAAGCAGGCAAGCCGCTCGAAACGGTCCTCTACGAAGGCGAAGGCCACGGCTTTGCCGATCCAAAAAACCAGGCCGACTATTACGACCGGGTCGAGGCCTTCCTCACCAAGTACAACCCGGCCGACTGACCGGGCGGGCGGGGCTTAGCGCGCCTCGTCGCCGTAGATCGCGACCTCGTTCAGGCCGCCGGCGTCGGCGCGGGCGCGGTACATGCCCGGGGTGTTGAAGACGAAGGCGGTCGCGCCGTCGGGGGCGGCGACGATGACGCCGCCGTCGCCGCCCATCTCGCCGAGTTCGGCGATGACGTGGGTCGCGGCGGCCTCGGGCCCTTCGCCGGCGAAGCGCATCCGCGCGCAGATCTCGTGCGCGACGCCGAGGCGGATGAAATATTCGCCCGATCCCGTCGCCGAGACGGCGCAGGCGCGATCGTCGGCATAGGTGCCCGCGCCGATGACGGGGGAATCGCCGATCCGGTCCCATTTCTTGCCGGTCATGCCGCCGGTCGAGGTGCCCGCCGCGACATGGCCGTTCATGTCGAGCGCGACCGCGCCGACGGTGCCGTATTTCAGGTCGATATCGTACGAGCTGGTCTTGCTCGCCTTCATCCGTTCCAGTGCGTTGCGGCGGAATTCGGTGGCGAAATATTCCGGCGGGGCCTGTTCGAGCCCCTGCTCGCGACTGAACTGGTCGGCGCCCTTGCCCGCCAGCATGACGTGCGGGCTGCGTTCCATCACCGCGCGCGCGGCGAGGATCGGGTTCTTCGTCGCCGAGATGCCCGCGACCGCGCCCGCTTCGCGCGTGTCGCCGCGCATGATCGACGAATCCATCCGGTTTTCGCCGTCCCAGGTGAACACCGCGCCGCGCCCCGCGTTGAAATTGGGGTCGTCCTCGAGCACCATGATCGCCGC
>CAZHWG010000285.1:0-2885 GCA_964535925.1 uncultured Sphingorhabdus sp. | reverse complement strand
TACAACCCTGTTTCATTGCGCCCATCTGTCTATGTTATTGAAGAGAATAGGTTTTGCTGAACATTGACCGATCCCGTGGGGTATCTGGGGTTCTTGCGGGCGCGGGATAGGAGTTCTTGAGCGCCTGACTGGCCGAGCGCCGAGCGGTTGAAGATCCACGGTCCCTGCGGCAGGGGATGATCCCCTTCCACTTCGCCGGCTTCGGCAGCAAGCCGAAGCGTCTTCGTGGAAACGCCGAGGAGCGCCGCGGCCTTGTTCAGAGTGAGCCAGGGCTCGATGCCATCCTGGCTCGGCCGGAACACCGGGATCTTGTGATGAGAGCGCAAGGCCGTGACGCGCTCGCGCGTCCATCGATTGCCGTGGCCGGTGACGAGGCCATTCCGGTTCAGGATGCCGGCGATAAGGTCGTCGTTGGCGATCAGAACGAAGAGGCGGACGGCGGCGATGATGTCCGCCGAGGTGCTGTTGCGCTGACCTCGACGGCGCTTCGGCAGGCGAAGTTCGGTGTGAACGCCGCCGGACCAGTGAACCGTCAGGACGATCTCGGCCGGATCCTCGTCGATATCCGCGATCACCTCCTCGATGACGGTTCGCACGATACGCTTCTTGAGGCGGGCGTCCGTCGAGGGCGCAGTCCAGACCGACTTCAGATCGGAGGCGAGCGTGGCGAGGTCCGTCGCAGTTCCAGGCGGCGCCACCGGGACCGACCGCTCGTGATCGGCAAGACGGCTTTCGACATCTACAACCCGGACAAGGGCCCGGTTCCATCGCAGCTCCAGTTCTCCCGCCACCAGCCGGTTCTCCGGGTCGGCAGTGTCATACTGGCGAAAGGCGCGATCGGCAGCGTAGCGAGCCGCCTCGAGATCCCTCGTCAAGGCGTCACGCACCTGATCGCGGCGATGGGCGGCTTGCGCTTCGGCCTCTTTCGCCGCGGCGATCGCTCCAGGCTCGACCACCCGCAAGAGAGCGTCCTCGATGGCATCGTCAACGCAATCCGCCGAAGGCGATACAACGGGGCTCGCCGTTATCAAGCAGACCGCGCCAGCAGGAATAGCGTGGAATATCGTGCTTGACCCCAGTGTAGCGAAGCGTCAGCTTGCGGCCGCAACGTCGGCATCGAAGCAGACCGGCGAGCAAGGCGTCGCCATGCTTGGGTGCTCCATGATGCCGGCCTGCCGGCGCGTTGTCGCTCACCATCTTGCGGATCGCTTCGGCCCGTTCCCAACTGACATAGCCCTCATGCACGCCCGGGATCAGCGCCAGCCACTCCGAACGCGCCTTGCGGCGGATTGTGGACCGGATACCCCCTGCATCGTCGTATCCGGACGCGACCCTGCTCTTACCATAGGCGTAGGCCCCGCCGTAGGCCGGGTTCTCGATCATCCGGTGGATCGTCGCATAATTGGGGCGGCGCCAGACGATCTCGCCGTTGTCGCGCCTGGCCGGCAAATCGAGGCCATGCTCGAGGAACCACATCAGGGCTTGGCGGGCACTGCCGAGTTCGGCAACCTTGTCGAAGACGAGACAAATGGCCTCCTGAACGCGGCGATCAGGATCCTTCTCGAGCCGATCGCCGGCCTTCACATAGCCGACCGGAGCACTGACGACGAGTTCGCCACGCCCCGCCTTCTCGTATCTGGCAGAAAGGGAACGTTGGCGCAGAAGATCGAGCTCGTATTCGTTGAGGCTACCCTTCAGGCCGAGGAGCAGGCGATCGTTGCCCTGTCTCGGAGCGTAGACCGTCTCGCCGTCGATCAGGACGGTATCGACGACGCGGCACATCTCGATCAACTGCTGCCAGTCGCGGCTGTTGCGGGCAAACCGCGAGACTTCTCGCGCCGCTACCGCGCCGACCTTGCCCAGACAAACCTCGGCAACCATGCGCTCGAAGCCGGCGCGCGTTACGGAACCGGACGCCGAACGACCGAGATCGTCGTCGATCGTTTCGATGTCAGACCAGCCGAACGCCGCCAGACGATCGCGCATGGCATATTGAAGGATGCTGCTCTCGCGGTTGTGGAGGACCTGGTGGGCCGAGGATTGCCGCACATAGAGGATAGCCTTGCGGTCCAGATGGTGCGGACGGATCTTCTCACTGATCATGACGCTCGCCCTCCGGTTCGCCGGCGGGAGCGGCGCTTTGAAGGATCACACGGGCCATCAGCGCCGTCAGCCTCTGGCGGGTCTCGGCGGGAAGCGACTGCCAGAGCGGGATCTCCCCCGTCGTGGCCGTCACGGGACTGGAGAACAGAGCGAACTGGTAATGGGTCTTGCGCTGGTACGGCATGGTCATCTCCCCGATTCGTGTCGTCGGGGTTCGATGCTGCGCTCGATCTCGGAATTTGCGATGGGATTCTGGCGGTCGGGGTCTGAAACCGCAACAGTTCCGCCAAGGCGCGAAGTGCGGCGATATCAACGCTGGGAGCCGAACCCGCCTGCCACGTCACCTTTGCTGCCGGCTCAAACATCCAGCCGGGAATTTGCTGCCACCGGTCGCTCGCCGATCCCGACAAACTGCATCGGCAAAACACCGTGCCGCCTCTCGCGACAGTCTCATGAACGACGACCAGGCGCCCCGCCCAGGGATGCCAGGGATAGAGAAGCTCGCGAACTTCCGTCCCGTGGGTGTTGCGACGTCGTATTGTACAATGAGCAGCGCCCGCATGGGGCGATCGGGAACAAGGTCCCGATCTCGTTCATGAATTATGATGGCGCTGCCGGCCCGCCGTCGTAACGAAGCCCGGAAACTCCAGCTTCCGGCGATCCAATGAATGGGAGCGGAGCAAAATGCACGCGGCTCTAATCGTCGCTGGATGAAAGTTCAGTGGCAGGTCAGTGGCGCTCCAGCCTCACTCCCTCCTTGGCGAAAAAAGTCGCGGCCCGCT
>CAZHWG010000284.1:0-2898 GCA_964535925.1 uncultured Sphingorhabdus sp. | reverse complement strand
CCGGGCCCCAGGCCTCTTCGGGCAGCCGGTCGATCGCGGTACGGAACTTGGCGGCGTCGAGCTTGAGCGGCGCAAGTTCGCTCGCCACGCGCGCATCGAGCCGCGTCGCCGCCTCGCTCCGCGCATCGCTCAGCGCCTCGGCAGCGTCCCGATAGGCCGCGACAGCGCCCATGGCGGCGTCCTCGAGCCCCTTGAGGCTGATGGCGCCCTGGTCGAGCGCATCGCGCCGCGCGGTCAGCGTCGCGAGCAGGTCGGCGAGGCCCGAGGCCTCGACGCGGTGCTTGCGGGCGAGCGCACGCAGGTCGAACAGGCGCGTCTCGGCCTGTTCGAGTTCGGCGGGGTCGAAGCGCATCGCCTCCTTCGCGCGCGCCAGCGCGTCCTCGCCCTCGCTCGCCTCGATCACCGCGCGGTCGATCGCCGCCAGCGCCTCGGCGAGCAGCGGGTGATCGTCGGCGATCCGGTCGAGCCGTCGCGCCGCGCCGCGCAATTGCGCGGGGCCGCCGTCGCTGCCGCCAAGCAGCCGGTCGAGTTCGGCGAGTTCGTCGGCGAGCCGCTCACCCTTCTGCATGTCGCTGCGCAGCCCCGCAAGCCGCTCTTCCTCGCCATCCTCGGGCGCAAACGCCTCGATTTCCTCGATCGCATGGTCGAGCCATTCGCGGTCGGCCGCGTCGGCCTCGAGCGCGGCGCGCGCCGCGGCCAGCGCGGCCTGCGCGGTCATCATCGCCGCGTGCGCATCGGCGACCGATCGCGTCGCGAGACCGCCGAAGCTGTCGAGCAACGCGCGGTGACCGCTGCGATCGAGCAAGCCGCGGTCGTCGTGCTGGCCGTGGATTTCGACGAGACAGGTGCCGATCTCGCGCAGCAGTCCGGCCGAAACCGGCTGGTCGTTGACGAACGCCTTACTGCCGCCACTGGCATCGACCTGGCGGCGGACGATCAGCGGTTCGCCCGCGTCGATCTCGACCCCGGCATCGTCGAGCGCACATCGCGCTGGGTGATTGGCGGGGAGCGGGGCGAAGGTGGCGGTGACGCGGGCGCGATCGCAGCCGTGGCGGACGAGGCCGCTATCGGCGCGCGCGCCGAGCGCGAGGCCAAGCGCATCGAGCAGGATCGACTTGCCCGCGCCCGTTTCGCCGGTGAGCACGCCCAGCCCGCCCGAAAATCCGAGGTCGAGCGCCTCGATAATCACAAGGTCGCGAATGGAAAGCGCGGTCAGCATCGTGCGCGTCTTAACGCGAAACAATGCGATTAAGAAGCGCCGAGCGGATCAGCCGCTGCCGCCGAATGCAATCAGGCGTCGGGCGCGTGCTTTTGCATCAGTTCGTAAGCACGCTCGTACCATTTCGATCCGGGATAATTGGCACCGAGGACCGCCGCCGAAGCCTTGGCCTGCTCCGGGATGCCGAGCGCCAGATAGCTTTCGGTCAAACGGAACAATGCCTCTGCGGTGTGGCTCGTCGTCTGGTAGTTGTCGATGACCTCGCGGAAACGCAGCGATGCCGCGAGCCAGTTGCCGGCGCGCTGGTAATAGCGGCCGACTTCCATTTCCTTGCCCGCGAGGTGATCGTTGACGAGATCGATCTTGAGCTTCGCGTCGGCGGCGTAGCGCGTGTCGGGATAGCGGCGCATGACTTCGCCGAGCGCATTGAGCGCGTCGCGCGTCGTCTTCTGGTCGCGCTTCACGTCGCTGATCTGCTCGTAATAATTGAGCGCGACGAGATACGATGCATAGGGCGCATCGCGGTTGCCGGGATGGATCGACAGGAAGCGGTTGGCCGCGTCGATCGACTTGGTGTGATCCTGCGCCAGCCAGTAGCTGTATGCGCTCATCAGCTGGGCACGGCGTGCCCAGGGTGAATAGGGGTGCTGGCGCTCGACCTCGTCGAACAATCCTGCCGCCAGCTTGTACTGGCCGCGCTGGAGCCGGTTCTGCGCAGCGAGGTACAGCGTTTCGACGTCGCGTGCGACGTAGCTGGTGTCCTTTACGCCGCCTTTTGCGGCACAACCGGCGAGCAGGCTGGGAACGAGGAGGACAGCCGCGGCGAGGCGAAGCGAACGGGTAAGGTGCATGGTCATGACGGTCGCTATAGACACCGGCAAATATGAACGCAAAGCGAATGATGCGGGCGCGTCCGCGTCTTATTCGGCCACTTCGACAGCAGGCGTCACGCGCGCGGTGCGGATTGTGATCCTGGGCGCGAGCATCTGCCCGATCATCGCGCCCTCACCCGCAGTTGGCGACGTCGGCGCGACGAGGATGCGGTGGACGACGTCCATTCCGGCGACGACATGCCCGAACGCGGCGAAGCCCAGCGTGTCGCCGGTGCCGGCGGTATCGGTCGGCCCTGCGTCGAGGCTGGTGAGATCGCCGACGATGATGAAGAAATCCCCGGTCGCGCTGCCCGGTGCTGCGCGCGCCATCGACAGCGTGCCGTCGGTGTGCGTCAGGCCCGTCTGCGTCGTCGGCTCGTGCGCGATCGGCGGCAGAGTCTTGTTCGGATCGCCCTGCGTCCCGCCCTGGACCAGGCCATAGCCGTCGGCGACGTTGACCGCGCGATAGAAGCTCATCCCGTCGAAACGCTTTTCCTTCACGTAGCGCAGGAAATTGCCTGCGGTGACCGGCGCATGGACCGTATCGAGTTCGACGACGACGGGGCCCAGCTCGGTGTCGAGGGTCACCTGCGGCAGTTCGGCGGCAACGACGGGCGAAGGCGGTGCTTCGGCCTGGGCCTGAGCGGTAGCGGGCGCGGCGGCGAGAAGCGCGGCGGCGATGGCGATCAGCGGGTGCAAGGTCATGCGGGCGTTATAGAAAGCCGTGCCGCGATGAAAAGAGCCGACGGCGCGGACCCAAGAAAAAGGGGCCGCCGAAGCGACCCCTTTCCCGTATCGTTAGATCGG
>CAZHWG010000283.1:0-2927 GCA_964535925.1 uncultured Sphingorhabdus sp. | reverse complement strand
GGGCGGTAACGTCCTGCTGCTCGATGAACCGACCAACGATCTCGACGTCGAGACCTTGCGCGCCCTCGAAGAAGCGCTCGAGGTCTTCCCCGGCTGCGCCGTAGTCATTTCGCATGATCGCTTCTTCCTCGATCGCCTCGCGACGCACATCCTCGCCTTCGAAGGCGACAGCCACGTCGAATGGTTCGAAGGCAACTTCGAAAGCTACGAAGAAGACAAACGCCGCCGCCTCGGCGACGAAGCCGATCGCCCGCACCGGATGACGTACAAGAAGCTGACACGGTAATCATTATCTTCCAGCTCCCTATTGTGCCCGATCGGCCACGATAGAGAGGCACGTCCGTATTGGAGCAAGCGCCTCAGAGATTTGATACGTAAGGATAACAAATCGGTGGGTGCGACTCGGATTACGGGTGTATCGTGGTCGCGCTGATCGCAACCTCCGGGTGGGGACGTGTCATGAAGATTTACGACGGCGAATATTACCGCTCGCGGGCCGAGCGCGAGGAGCGGGCGGCCAATGCGGCGGAAAGCGCGGCGAGCGCCAAGGTCCATCGCGAGCTTGCCGATCTCTATCGCAAGCGGATCGACTTGGCGGGCAGCGATATGAGCGACGTCTGACGTTCAGGCGTCGGGGACGATTTCGAAATTCGACAGTTCGCGGACCGCTTCGGGGACCGCCATGACATCGTCGACGCGCGCGCCGCGCGGACCTTTTTCCGATGCTGTAAGGAACGCCTCGACCTTGTCGCTCGCACCCTGGACTACCGCCTCGACGGTACCGTCCTGGCGATTGCGCACCCAGCCGAGCAGGCCCAGCCCGCGCGCTTTGCCCTGCGCCCACATGCGATAGCCGATGCCTTGCACCCGGCCTGCAATCGTTACCCTGACGGCGGTTTCGCTCATCTCAGCCTCTTCACCCACATTTGCCCGTCGTCACGCCGTTCGGCGGTGAAATTGGGGACTTCGGCGATCAGGTCGGACAGGCGCGCAAAGCCGAAATTGCGCGTGTCGAAGCTCGACCGGTTGCCCGCGCGCTGGCCGACCTCGGACAGCTTGGTAAAACCGCGTTCGTCGCGCTTCGACTGGCCATAAGCGTCGAGCAGCAAGTCGATCAGTTCCTTGGTCACCGCGCGTTTCTTTTCGCCGCCCTGGCCCTTCGGCCCGTCCTCTTCCTTGGCCGCGCGGATCAGTTCGTCGACGTCGATCCAGCGGCTGCAAGCCTGCTGAAATGCCTCGGGCGTCTTGGCGGCGCCGAAGCCGTAAACCGGTACGCCGGCTTGCTTGATCCGCATAGCCAGCGGGGTGAAGTCGCTATCGCTCGACATGATGCCGAAGCCATCGACGCGATCGCGAAACAACAGGTCCATCGCGTCGATCGTCATCTTCATGTCGGTCGCATTCTTGCCCTTGGTCAGGTCGAACTGCTGCTGTGGCTCGATGCCGAAGCGGTGGACGATATCGGCCCAGCCCTTGAGGCTCTGCTTGCGCCAGTTGCCATAGACGCGGCGGATATTGACCGAGCCCAGTTCGGCGAGGACCGTCAGCACGGGGTCGATTCCCGACGGGCTGGCGTTATCGGCATCGATCAGCAGGACGATGTTGGGCGAATTGCGGTGGTCGTTGTCGGACATGGAACGTCTCATCGCGCCCGGGGCAGGGGATTGCAACCCAATCCCGTCGCCACGCGGCAAATGGACTATTCGACCGGTTCGGCCGCGAAGGTGCCGCGCGTTTCGTCGAGCCGGTGGAGGATCCCGTCGGAGATCGCGAACCACGCTCCGTGCAGCGCCAGTGTACCGTTCGCCTCGGCGTCGCGGACGAACGGGAAGCTGCGCAGGTTGGCGAGGCTGACCCGCACCGCCTCGTGCTCGACTGCACGGAGCGCAGCGCGGCTCTTTTCGCTGCCATGGTCTTCGCGGACGCGCGCCACCGCGTCGTCGAGCATGTCGACCCAGTGCGCGATGAAGCCGCCGCTGCCTTCCTCGGCACCGGCGAACGACCCGGTGAACGCCGCTTCGCAGCCGCCGCAGGCACCGTGACCCATCACGACGATGTCGGCGACCTTGAGCTGGGTTACGGCGAACTCGAGCGCCGCCGAAACGCCGTGGCGGCCGCCGCCCTGTTCGAACGGGGGGACGAGATTGGCGACGTTGCGCACCACGAACATCTCGCCGGGGTTGGTATCGAAGATCTGCGCCGGATCGACGCGGCTGTCCGAACAGGCGATGATCATCGTCTTGGGCGCCTGGCCGTCCTTGAGCTCGTCCCAGCGCGCGCGCTGCGCGCGCCAGCCGGTGTCGCGGAAACGGCGGTAGCCTTCGAGCAGTTCGACGAATTTGGTCATGGCCGCTCATCTGCCGCCAAGCGCCGCTTCGCGCAAGACTTTGGTTGAGATGCGGGCGGACCATCGCTATCTGCGCTGACATGAACGATCCCGCACCCGTTATCGCCGCTCCGCCCCGTCCCGAGCGTCAGCGCAAGCCCGACTGGATTCGCGTCAAAGCGCCAGGCGGCACCGGTTTTGCCGAAACGCGCAAGCTGATGCGCGATCTCAGCCTCAATACCGTGTGTGAAGAGGCGGCCTGCCCCAATATCGGCGAGTGCTGGACCAAGAAGCACGCGACGGTGATGATCCTTGGTGACGTCTGCACCCGCGCCTGCGCTTTTTGCAACGTCAAGACGGGCATGCCGCGCGCCGTCGACCCGTTCGAGCCCGAGCACACCGCTGAGGCGGCAGCCAAGCTCGGCCTGAAGCATATTGTCATCACCTCGGTCGATCGCGACGATCTGCCCGATGGCGGCGCGTCGCAGTTCGTCAAGGTGATCGAGGCGCTACGCCGTTCGACGCCCGACACGACGATCGAGATCCTAACCCCCGATTTCCGTAACAAGTCGATGGCCGCAGTCGAGGCGATCGTTGCCGC
>CAZHWG010000282.1:0-2933 GCA_964535925.1 uncultured Sphingorhabdus sp. | reverse complement strand
TCGTCGCCGGACTCTGTTGTAGACGCCGGGCGCTCTCCCCTGAAAGGCATCGGCTTGTCCGGCATCGGCGGCGAGGCGGGCCATGAGCGGCGTGCGGCCGAGCGGCATGACGCCGACATTGTCTCGCGGCTGCGGCTACCGGCGTCCGAGCACGACTGCCAGATCCTCGATCTCTCGGCGACCGGCATGCGGGTGGTGGCGTCCGGCGCGCTCGTCAATATCGGCGAACAGGTCGCGGTCGAAACGCAAGGCTTCCCGCTGTTCCTGGGAACGGTGACCTGGCGCAGGGAAGATGAATTCGGCGTCCGTTTCGCCCGGCCGATCTCGGATGACATCCTTCAGGGCCTGATCAGCTTCAGCCGCCGCGTGCGATCCCCCCGCGCCGCGCGAATGGCGCTCAACCGGCCGGCAATCGCCTATTTCGACGGCAATCGGATCGACGTGACAGTCGGCAACATCTCGGTCGGCGGTCTGATGATGGCGACGCACGAACGCCTGCGCAAAGGGCATCGCAACCTGATCCAGAACGGCCAGGCCTTGATGATCGAGTTTCCAGACCTGCTGCCGATCGGCGGCCATGTCCGCTGGACCTGCGGGGTGCAGTCCGGCGTCATGTTCTCGAAACCGTTGAAGCTATCGGTCGCCGAAGACATTGTCGGAGAGACGAACCTGTCCTCGGCCTTCATACGGGACGTGCGCCGCGTGCACCGAACTCTGGCCGACCGGTGACGCCCCGGCCACCGCGACAGCGCAGCCTAACCCCTCAAAGCCGCATCACGCCCTCGATCACGGTAACGCAGCGTCCGCCGAGGATCGCGCGGTCGCCGGCCAGGCGGCAGGTCATGCGGCCACCGCGCGCGCTCGCCTGCACCGCATCGAAGCTGTCGCGGCCAAGCCGTTCGGCCCAGAAGGGCGTCAGCGCGGCGTGCGCCGATCCGGTCACCGGATCCTCGTCGACGCCCCAGGCGGGGACAAAGACGCGGCTGGCGATGTCGCTCGCCTTGCCGGGCGCGGTGACGATCGCCATCAGCTCGATCGCGCCCAGCGCGCGCATGTCGGGGGTGAGCGCGCGTAGCGCCGCCTCGCTGTCGATGAGGACGATAGCGGTTTCCTCCGCGCCGCTGACCGATTCATAGACCTCGCCGTCGCAGCCCAAAGCGGCGAGCAGCGCGGTATTGTCGCGCCGTTCGACGCGCGTCACAGGCAAATCGAGCGCATAGCCGCCGCCCGCACTCGACCCATCGCGCGTGACGTGCAGAACGCCCGCCTTGCGTGTACGAAAACTCACCGCGTCGGCATCGCTCTGGCCCAGCACGACATGGCCGCTCGCCAGCGTCGCATGACCGCACATCGCGACCTCGGTCGTCGGGGTGAACCAGCGCAGCTCGAAATCGGCTTCGTCGGTCGCGTCGGGCAGATAGAAGGCGGTCTCGCTGAGGTTGTTCTCAGCGGCGATGCGCTGCAGCACATCGTCGTCGAGCCACGCGTCGAGCGGCATCACCGCGGCGGGATTGCCGTCGAACGGCGCGTCGGCAAAGGCGTCGACCTGGACGATCGGGATGATCCGCTGCGTCATGGCGTGTCCTCGAGTCTTTCGATCTCGTCGGCTTCGGCAAGCGGGTTGTCGGGCTCGTCGACATGGCCGGCGGGATCGATGTGGATCAGCACCTCGGTGCCGGGAAATTCGTGCGCGAGCTCGTCTTCGAGCCGTTCGATGATGTCGTGCGACTCCTGGACGGTGAGCTCGGGGTCCATCCAGACGTGGAACTGGACGAAGTCGCGGTGGCCGCTCGTGCGCGTGCGCAGGTCGTGCAGGTTTTCGAGCTCGGAAAAGCGGCTCGCGACCTCGACGAACTTGCGGCGACGCTCCTCGGGCCACTCCTTGTCCATCAACTGGTCGATCGCGCGGCTCGATGCGCGCCACGCGCCGAATGCCAGCCACAGCGCGATGGCGATGCCGATCACCGGGTCGGCGCCGCGCAGCCCGACGAGCTGTTCGAGCACCAATGCGACGATGACCCCGGCGTTGAGCAACAGGTCGCTCTGGTAGTGGACGTGGTCGGCCTCGATCGCGATCGACCCGGTGCGGCGGATGACGACGCGCTGATAGGCAAGCAGCGCGACCGTCGCGACGATCGCGACGACCGATACGCCGATGCCAAGCTCGGCCTGAGCCGTCACTTCGCCGTTAAGCAGCCGGTCGATCGCGCGCCAGCCGATGCCGATCGCCGAGAGCGAAATGAGGACGACCTGGAACAGGGCGCCGAGCGCCTCGGCCTTGCCGTGGCCGAAGCGATGATCCTCGTCGGCGGGCACGCCCGCAAGCCGCACCGCGTACAGAGTGACGAGCGAGGCGAACAGGTCGAGCCCGGTATCGGCGAGGCTGCCGAGCATCGCGACCGACCCGGTCTGCCACGACGCCCACGACTTGAGCACCAGCAGCAGCAGCGCGACCGACACGCTGGCGAGCGCGGCGCGTTGGTTAAGGCCCAAATGGCCGTGCGCGTGCCCGTGAACGTGGTCGTGCGCCCCGCTCACGGATACAGCATCCCTGCGGTCCAGTCCCAGCCCGCGCGGCGATAGAGCCAGCGTTCGTGCAGCCGATGCGGCCGGTCGGCCCAGAATTCGATTTGCTCGGGCGTCACGCGAAAGCCCGACCAGTCCGGCGGACGCGGCACGTCGCCGCCGGCGAAGCGCAGCACCGCGTGCCCCGCCGCCGTGTCCCATTCCATGGTCCGCCCGAAGCGGGGACAGATGTTCGCCGCCCCTTCGGCGACGCGGCAGAACTTCAGCGAACTGCCGGCGCCGATGCGCTGCGCCACGGTGTAGCGTTCGAGGAACGCGTCCGCCTCCTCGGCCCCGTGGGACCGGCTGACCACGGCGGTCAGGCCCTCGACCGGGGCCGCGCGCGATGATATGGGGACCAAGGGGCC
>CAZHWG010000281.1:0-2948 GCA_964535925.1 uncultured Sphingorhabdus sp. | reverse complement strand
AGCGGCGTTTATCGTCGCGATGACGCTGCTGCTCGGATCGTTGCTGCTGGTCCTGATCGAGGTGCGGCTCGCGATCCGCACGATCCACGTGCCGATGGAGCTGCTCGAAAAATGACCGAACGCCGCCTGCTGCAGATCGTCGTTGCCATCGCCTGCATCGTCCCGTTCTACGCGGGGGGATCGGGCGTCTTGTGGGGCGCCGATTTCATCCACGGCGCCAATATCGTCTCGCAGGATCTCGACAGCCATTTTCGCTATCTGAGCGGTCTGCTGCTCGGCATCGTCGTCATCGTCGGCGGCCTGGCGCGCGCTTACGGCATGACCGTGATGGGCGTGCCGTCGGGCGGACAGGTGTTCGGCCTCGCGATGGAGATCGGCATCGTCCCGCTGCTGATGGCGTGGCAGGCGAACTTTGCCTGGCGCCACGCCCGCGCCGAACGGCGCGCGGCTATTGCGCCGCCGCCGCCTCCGGGCTTTCCCCCGTCGTCGCAATAAAGCCCGGGGTGACGATCCGCGGGCGCGCCTGTTCGAAGGCATAGCCCGCGCTCAGCACCGTGGCGTCCTGCCATTTTCCGCCGATGAAGCTGATCCCGATCGGCAGGTCGCCGATCGTCCCGCCGGGCACGGTCAGGTGCGGATAGCCAGCCACCGCGGGCAGCTGGCTGACGCTTGGCCCCGAATAGGCATCGCCCCTGCCGAGCGTGCTCAGCCACGCCGGACCATTGGTCACGCCGACCAGGACATCGACCTTGTACGTCCGCATCAACCGGTCGATCCCGTCGGGCCCGGCCAGGTTGCGCGCGGCGTCGCGCGTCTCGATATAGCCCGCATCGTCAAGACCCGGCTTGCCCTGCGCGAGGGTAAACAGTTCCTGGCCGAAATAGCGCAGTTCGGTGTCGGTATGCGCTTCGTTAAAGGCGATAACGTCGGCGAACGTGCGCGTCTTCACCGCCGCGGGCGTGGTCGCGAGATAGGCATCGAGATCGGCCTTGAGCTCGACCATCAGGATTTCGAGTTCGGCATCGCCGAGATCGTCCATCCCCTTGTTGCTGTCGGAAATCTCGACGATCTCGGCGCCCTTGGCGCGCAGCGTCGCGAGCGCCTCGTCGAGGATCGATCGGATTGCGGGATCGTCGCCGACCTGGTCGGACATCAGCCCGATCCGCTTGCCCGCGAGCCAGTTTGCGTCGAGCGCGGCGGCGAAATCGGCCTTGTGGGCATCGGCCTCGGCGGTCGCCGGGTCGGCGGGGTCGCTGCCCGCCATCGCGGTCAGCATCATCGCCGCGTCACGCACGCTGCCCGTCATCGGCCCGGCGGTATCCTGGCTGTGGCTGATCGGGACGATTTGCGTCCGGCTGACGAGGCCGACGGTCGGCTTGAACCCGACGACGCCGTTGACCCCCGACGGACAGGTGATCGAGCCGTCGGTTTCGGTGCCGATCGTGCCCGCGGCAAGCCCGGCGGCCATCGCCGCGCCACTGCCCGCCGACGATCCGCAGGTGTTGCGGTCGAGGACGTGCGGGTTCCTGGTCAGCCCGCCGACCGCGCTCCAGCCGCTGGTCGACCTGCCCGACCGGATATTGGCCCATTCGGAAAGGTTGGTCTTGCCGAGGATGATCGCCCCGGCGGCCTTGAGGCGTGCAATCATCGGCGCGTCGCGGTCGGTGACATTGTCGGCGAGCGCGAGCGACCCGGCGGTCGTCGGCACGGGGCCAGCCGCCTCGATATTGTCCTTGATCAGGATCGGGATGCCGTGGAGCGGACCGCGGACCTGGCCGGCGGCGCGTTCGGCATCGCGCGCACGCGCTTGGTCGAGCGCGTCGGGCATCGTCGCGATCACCGCATTCAATGTCGGCCCGGCATCGTCGATCGCCGCGATCCGGGCGAGATAGCCTGCGGTGATCGCCTCGCTCGTCGTGTCGCCGCGCGCCATCGCCGCCGACAGCTCGGCGATGCTCAGAACCTCGATCCCCGGCGTCTCGACCGCCCCCCTGGTGACCGCTGCGGCGACCGGTGGCGCCGCGTCGGCGCTGGGCGCAACGCTCATCGGCGCGGCGGCGCAGCCGGCAAGCAACAATGCGGTGGTAACGGTCGAAATCGATCGGATCATGTCAGGCCCCCTGGTTAGGGAGCGACCATAACGCACGCACACCAAAGCGCGAGTCCGATCGGCGGCGATGGATCGCTCAATCGGCGAAGGGATCGCGGACCAGGATCGTGTCCTCGCGCTCGGGACTGGTCGAAACCAGCGCGACGGGGCAGCCGATCAGCTCCTCGACACGGCGGACGTACTTGATCGCGCGCGCGGGCAGGTCGTTCCAGCTGCGCGCGCCGGCGCACGACCCTTCCCAGCCGGGCATCTCCTCGTAGATCGGCTCGACCGCGGCCTGGTCGGCGGCGTGCGCGGGGAAATGGTCGAGGATTTCGCCGTGGAGGCGATAGCCGGTGCAGATGCTGACCGTCTCGAAGCCGTCGAGCACGTCCAATTTGGTCAGCGCGATGCCGGTGACGCCCGATACCGCGACCGATTGCCGCACGAGGACGGCGTCGAACCAGCCGCAGCGGCGCTTGCGCCCGGTGACGGTGCCGAATTCATGGCCGCGCTCGCCGAGCTTCTGCCCGGTGGCGTCGTCGAGCTCGGTCGGGAAGGGGCCCGATCCGACGCGCGTCGTATAGGCCTTGGCGATGCCGAGGACGAAGCCCACCGCATTGGGGCCCAGGCCCGATCCCGCTGCGGCGGTCCCGGCAACGGTGTTCGAACTGGTGACGAACGGATAGGTCCCGTGGTCGATGTCGAGCAGCACGCCCTGCGCGCCTTCGAACAATATGCGCTTGCCGCGCGCACGCGCCTCGCCGAGCGTCTTCCACACCGGACCGGCGAACTGGAGGACGAAATCGGCGATCTCGGTGAGGTCGTCGATCAGCCGCTGGCGGTCGATCGGCGGCTC
>CAZHWG010000280.1:0-2958 GCA_964535925.1 uncultured Sphingorhabdus sp. | reverse complement strand
CGAGCCGGTAATCCTCGTCGCTCTCGGCACGAGCATCGTCGACCATCGAGAACGGGTTCAGCGAGAAGCCGGAGGCGAGCGTGAACTCGACGAAGCGCCCGCCCTGGAGCTTGACCGAGTGCTCGAAGCTGCGGCCATCGTCGATCACCACGACCTTGGCGCCCGCGCCGCGCAGCGCGGCGCAGAGTTCCTGCAGCAGCACCGATTTGCCCGAGCCCGACTTGCCGCAGATGGCGATGTTGTGGTTGCCCGCGCGGTTCTCGAACGGCGACCAGAAGAAGGGCTGGCCGCGCCGTCCGACGAGTAGCAGATGCGGGATGTCGCTGCCGAGATACTCGCCCTGCATCGGCGCGATGTTCGCGGCGGTGGTCGAGAGCATGGTCTTGAGGCGCTTGAGCCTCGCCATGTCGTTTGCGAGACCGTCTGCAAGACTCAGCGGGAAAGCGGCGATGAGCCCCTGGAGCTGGAGAAAGCGCTCGTCGGCGAGGTCCCAGCCTGCCGCCTTGTAGATCGCCTTGACCACCCGCTCGTGCGTGTCGCCCTGGCCGAGCGGCGAGATCGTGGTCAGGCCGTAGAACAGCTTGACCAGCTTCTTGCCCGCCTGGAGCTCGGACTGGACATGGCGCCATTCGGCCGATTGCTCGCCGAGCCTGGGCAGGAAGCGCGCGCTCTTCGTATCCGAGAGGCTGGTCGTGCGCATGAACTTGTAACCTGCGCGCGCGGCGGCCGCTTCCTGGTCGGGATAGACGAGGCACAGCATCGTCGCGGTGGGGCAAGGGAACCGCAGCTTGTCGGTGAACATGTCGCCGATCAGGCGCGCGCATTCCCACGGCGCCCAGCGCTCGGGTGTCGAGCGCACCGCATAGTGGCGCAGGTCGAAGCGGTCGGGATAGCATTCGCCGATCTGCGGCACGCCGTTGCGGTCCCGGCCCGTCTTCCGAAAGCGCTCGGTGCGCAGGATAAGCCGGTCGTCCTCGACTTCTAGTTCGATGTCGCGACGGATCGCCTGGAGGTCGAGCGTCTCGTGGCGGTTCCAGTCGATCCGGTCGGGCTCGCGCGCCGTGGTCGGCGAGGTCAGCTCGTCGATCAGCGACAGGAGGCCGTGCGGCTCGAGGTTCGCCGCGTGCAATCCCAGCGAATGGAGCATGCCGAGCAGGCCCTCGCGGCATTCGGTGAGCTCGGCATCGCTCACATTACCCGGCACGGGAACGCCCAGCGACAGGATCAGCCGGGTGGCGCGCGCGTGGAAGGGCGCATGCGCCGAGCCCGATTGCCAGACCAGGTCGTAGAACCGCTGCGTGCGCGCCCGGGCGATCGCCTCGTAGATCCCGCCCTGCTCGTAGCGCGGCTTAAACCAGGGTCCGACGACCGAGCCTATCCGCGGGCTGGCGAAATTGAGCACCTGCAGGCAAGCACCCGCGGGCATGCCTTCGGAGAAGAACTGCCCGAGGATCTCGCCGGTGCGCTCGTCCGCGCCCACGAGCGGGGTCACCTCGAGCACGAAACCCTTCGAGGCGCGGTTGCGGTAGAGGCCAGTGCGCTCGTCGTAGACCCGATAGGGCAGCCAGTCCGAAAGCATGTCGAGCATCAGCGGCGCGCGGGCGTGCTCCGCGCGGTCGGTGTCGGCGAACAGGCCGGAGAGGACCGCGTCGCGCGCGGCACCAAGCGAAAAGCTCACTGCTCGTCTCCTTGCTTTGGATCTGGTTCGGAAAGCGAAAGGGGCACCCGGCCGGGGGAGGCGTTACGACCGGGTGCCCCGGAGTCCGGCGCATCTGCGCCGGGTATCGCCGGACCGGGCTGGGAGGGGAGGAACAGCTGGTCCGGCAATTCGGGGAGGTTGGGATTTTGGGAATTCTCAGGCTCGGCCGCGCCGGCGACCGACTGGCCGATCGCACGCAGCAACTCGCCGGTCCCGCTCGGCTGCCGCCAGCCCGCGCCGACTGGCTCGGGCAGCACGACCTGGACCACGCGAGCCTCATGCTCGCGCCCGGCTTCGTCGCGGTGCGGGGCGAGCACGATGCGCAGGCTGCGACCCACGGATGTACGGGCCTGTGCGAGCGAGACGGGCAGCGTCTCCTGACCGGCAGCCACGCCGGTCGCCTGCGCGTCGATCAGCGAGGTCGGGGCGCAGGTGCCTTCGGGGGGCGGCAGGCGAAATTGCCCTCGACGTTGCCGCCGAGCGTCGCGCAGCCCGCGAGCAGCGGTGCCGCGACAATCCCGCAGGTGAGGTTGCGAAAGGCCGCGCTCATGACCGCGGCCCCTTTGCGCCCGCGGCGATCGCGCGCAGCGTCTGGGCATCGCGGAAGCCGTGGAGCACCGCGCCGTCGCTGGCGCGTACGATGACCGGCGTACCGGCAAAGCCGTTGGCCTTCGCGAAAGCTTCGTTGGCATCGAGCGCGCTGGCTCTGGGGCAGGATTTGCCGCTGGCCTGCAACTCTCCGGCATAGGCCGCGTGGAGCGCCTTTTCAGGATCCTTCGCGCAGAGCACCGTCTCGGAGAGCTGCCGGCTTGCAGCACCGAAAATCGAGATCGGGCGCTCCTCGACATGGACCTTCGCCTTGACGAGTTCACCCGCAAGGCGCTGGCAATAGCCGCACTGGAAATCTGAGAAGACCACCAGCCTCGCGCCTTTCGGGTTGCCCCAGCGGATTGCGCCCTCGGCGGGCAGGCTCGCCAAGTCGACTTTAGCCGGCGCAACGCTCGAAGCGGTCTCGTTTTGTTCTGCACGTGCCCGGGCGCCGCCCGCGGCGAGCAGATCGGGATTGAGTTCGAGCAGCCGTGCCGCGGTGACATCGCGCCGCTCTTCCATGTCGTAGAGCCGACCCACAAAGAGGTAGCGCGCGGTCTCGTCGATATAGAACAGCGTGTCGCCCGAGACGACCTCGCACCACGGTCCGAGCGTGTCGCAGGTCAGCGCGTCGACCGGCGTTTTCGGCAAGCGCAGCTTGAGCGCGGCGG
>CAZHWG010000279.1:0-2985 GCA_964535925.1 uncultured Sphingorhabdus sp. | reverse complement strand
CCCGGCGAGTTCGGCCAGCGCCTCGGCGAGCACCTTGCAGCCATCGGGTTCGCGGTCGGTCAGGACGAGCCGGGGCGGCGGCGCGGCCTCGTAGAACTGGATCAGGAAGCTGGTCAGCACCTCCTCGAGCGGCACCTCGGCGGTGTGCGCGGGGAAGAAGGTGCGGTGCCCCCAGTTCTGCCCGCCGCGGATGAAGAACGCCTGGATGCAGACCTGGCCGTCCTGGTCGGCGAGCGCGAAGATATCGAGATCGCCCAGCCCCGCGGCGTTGATCGCTTGCGTCCCCTGGATGAAGGTCAGCGCCTTCAGCCGGTCGCGGTACACCGCCGCCATCTCGAAATCGAACGCCTCTGCCGCCGCCTGCATTTGCGCGCCGAGCTTGCCCTGCACCTCGGTCGACTTGCCGTCGAGATAGGCGCGCGCGTCGTCGACCAGCTCGGCATAGCCGGCTTCGTCGATCCGCCCGACGCACGGCGCCGAACAGCGCTTGATCTGGTAGAGCAGGCACGGACGCGAGCGATTGGCGAAATAGCTGTCGGTGCAGCTCCTGAGCAGGAACAGCTTCTGCAGCGCGTTGAGCGTCTGGTTGACCGAACCCGCGCTGGCGAACGGCCCGTAATACTGGCCCTTGGCGCGCCGCGCGCCGCGATGCTTCTGGATCCGCGGGAACGCGTGGTCCTCGCGCAGCAGGATATAGGGAAAGCTCTTGTCGTCGCGCAGCAGGACGTTGAACGGCGGGCGATAGCGCTTGATCAGCTGCGCCTCGAGCAACAGCGCCTCGGCCTCGTTGTTGGTCGTGACGATCGTCAGGTTGCGCGTCTGCGCGACCATCCGACTCAGCCTCTTGGACAGGCGCGACACCTGCGTATAGGTCGTCACGCGCGATTTGAGCGCCCGCGCCTTGCCGATATACAGCACGTCGCCGCGCGCATCGAGCATCCGGTAGACGCCGGGCCGCGACGGCAGCGTCTGGGCGACGTTGCGGATCGCGGCGACGCCCGCGTCGAGATCGGGCTTGTCGGCGCCCTGCACGACATAGACCGATTTCTCTTCGTTGAATCGTTCGGCCGCACCGGGATTGTCGGGTCGGCCTGCGGGTGTGCGCGTCATCGCTCCTATCTAGGCGTTCGCGCGCGGCGGGCAAGAAAAAGGCCGGGAAAACCCGGCCCTGTCCCACACGAAATTGTCACGCTCGAAATCAGGCGATTTCCTAGTTGAGCGAGGAAATCGCCTCGTCGACCAGCGCCGCATCGCCCTTGGCGTCGAGCTTGCCCTCGATCAGCTGCGCCGCGGCGGTTGCCGCTGCCGACACCGCGGTTGCGCGGATATCGGCGATCGCCTGGCGTTCGGCGACGGTGATGCGCTCCTTGGCCGACTTTTCGCGGCGCGCGATCAGCGCCTTGGCGTCGGCTTCGGCCTGCGCGACCAGAGCGGCGGCCTCGGCCTGCGCGCCTTCGACGATCTTGGTCGCGTCGCCGGCGCTCGCCTGGTGCCGCTTCTTCGCATCGGCGAGCAGCAGGCCCGCCTCGTTGCGCAGCGCTTCGGCCTCGTCGAGCGTCCGCCTGGTCTCGGCGATCCGCGCATCAAGCCCGGCGGTGATCTTTTGCCACGCCTTGCCGACGGTGAAGGCCAGCAGGATGAACAGCGACAGGGCGACATAGACCCAGCCTTCGGCATTCAGGCCGAGCAGTTCGGGGCCGTGGTCGCCGACATGGCTGGCGACTTCGGTGTGACCGGCGATCGCGCCGTCGGCGACGACGTCGCTGCCGATTGCTCCGCTATGTGTCTCGGTTGCACTCATCGTCGATCCTTACGCGGCCATCGCCAATTTGACCGCCGCCTGCGCGTCGCTCTTGGCGGGCTGCAGGCCGGTCAGCTTGGTGACGATCGCTTGCGCCGCTTCGGCGGCGACCGCCTCGATCTCGCCCATGGCGGCACCGCGCGCGGCGGCAATCCGCGTTTCGGCGTCGTCGATCATCGCGTCGGTCTTGCCGCTCGCCTTGGCGAGCTTGGTTTCGACCGACTTGGCCGATTTCGCCTTGGCCGCGGCCAGCACCGCGCGGGCATCGTCGCGCGCGGCGGCGATCCCGGCGGCGTAATCCGCGGCCATCTGGTCCGATTCGGCCTTGGCCGCCTCGGCACCGAGGATATCGCTGCGGATCTTGCCCTCACGCGTGTCGATCACCTTGCCGAGCTTCGGCAGGGTGAGCTTCACGATGCCGAAATAGAGCAACGCGAAAAAGCCGACCAGCCACACGAACTGCGGCAGGAAGACGTTGGCGAAATCGAACTGAGGCATGACCTGGACCGGTGTCTAGCTCGCGATCAGGAGAACGCGAGGGCGAGCGCGACGACGGCGGCGATCAGGCCGAGGGCCTCGGTCACGGCGAAGCCGAAGATCAGGCGTCCGCCCATCTTGGCGTCGGCTTCGGGGTTGCGCACCGCACCGTTGAGATACTGGCCGAAGATCGAGCCGACGCCGATGGCGGCAAGGCCGGCACCGATGGCTGCAAGACCGGCGCCGATGACGCGTGCTGATTCAGGATCCATGTTCAATTCCTTTAAGTTGGATTACGAAGTTGAAAATCAGTGAAGGTTGATCGCGTCGTTCAGATAGAGCGATGCGAGGAGAGCGAAGACATAGGCCTGGACCACCGCGATCAGCACTTCGAGCGCCGCGAGCGCCACGTTGACCGCGAGCGGCAGCACGCCGAACACATAGGGCAAAGCCTGGAAGCTGCCCAGCGTCACGACGAAGGTGCCGAACACCTTGAGCAGCACGTGCCCGGCGGTCATGTTGGCGAACAGTCGAATGGCGAGCGTGAACGGGCGGCTCAGGAAGCTGAGGAACTCGATGACGAAGACGAACGCGCCGAGCACGGGGCCCGAACCGGCGGGCCAGAACAGCTTGAAGAACTTGAAGCCGTGCAGCGCGAAACCGACGATGCAGACGATGCCGAAGACGATCGCCGCCAGCCCCAGCGT
>CAZHWG010000278.1:0-2988 GCA_964535925.1 uncultured Sphingorhabdus sp. | reverse complement strand
CCTGACGGGCTATGCCCGCTCGCTGACCGACTGGCGGAGAGGCGCGCCGACCGAGCTCGTTGCAGCCCTGGCGGAGCCGATCCTCGAACGCGCGATCGGCGTCGTCTACCGGCCGCACACCGAGCGCGCGAGCCATTACTTCCAAGCCGTGCCCAGCGAACAGTTCGATGCCTATGTCTGGTTCGAGGACACCAGGGCGGTCACACCGCTGGGCCACGAACGCCCGCACGGCGCCCCCGAAACCTATCCCTTCGGATTATGATCATGGCCAACGACCCCGTTCCCGTCGTCATCGAATCGGACCGGCTCCGGCTCGATGCCCTGCTCGGCATTCCCGACGACCCGACGGGCCTGGTCATCTTCGCGCACGGCAGCGGCAGCGGGCGGTTCAGCCCGCGTAACAACCATGTCGCCGCCGCCTTGCGCCAGGCGGGGTTCGCGACCTTGCTGCTCGACCTGCTGCGCCCCGAAGAGGAGCGCGACCGGGCCAACGTCTTCGACATCGGCCTCCTCGCCCACCGCCTCGTCATCGCCGCCGAATGGGCCGAACGCCAGCCGCGCCTCGTCGGCCTGCCGATCGGCCTGTTCGGCGCCAGCACCGGCGCGGGCGCCGCGCTGGTCGCGGCGGCGAGCGCGCCCGATCTAATCGCCGCGGTCGTATCGCGCGGCGGCCGGCCCGACCTTGCCGACGCGGCGCTCGCCGAAGTGCGCGTTCCCGTCCTGCTGATCGTCGGCGGGGACGACGCCCCCGTGATATCGCTCAACGAGCAGGCGCTCGGCCGGCTGGCGGGCGAAAAGAAGATGGTCATCGTCTCGGGTGCCGGCCATCTGTTCGAAGAAGCCGGCACGCTCGACACCGTGATCGATCTGGCGACCCACTGGTTCATCCGCAAGCTCGTCCACGAAAGGGCGCAGTGATGGCGACGTCGCTCGCTCTCTTTGGCGATCGCCGCGAGGCCGGCCGCCGGCTCGCCGCCGAGCTGGGCAAGCTGGCGCTCGACGATCCGCTCGTCCTGGCGCTGCCGCGCGGCGGCGTACCGGTGGCGTTCGAGGTGGCGCGCGCGCTCGACGCGCAACTCGACCTGCTGATCGTCCGCAAGATCGGCGCGCCGGGGCACGAGGAGTTCGGCATCGGCGCGGTGGTCGACGGGGCCGATCCGCAATGCGTCATGAACAACGACATCGTCCGCATGATCCGCCCCGATCCCGACAGGGTGCGCATCGAGATCGACCGGCAACTGGCCGAACTCGAACGCCGCCGCCGCGCCTATTTGGGCGACGCCGAGCCGGTCTCGGTCACCGGGCGCACCGTGATCGTCGTCGACGACGGGATCGCCACCGGCGGAACGGTCAAGGCCGCGCTGATGGCGATCCGGCGCAACGACCCCGCCGAGCTCATCCTCGCGGTGCCCGTCGCGCCGCCCGACAGCCTGGCCGCGCTCGCCCCGCTGTGCGACCGGATCGTCTGTCCCTATCGGCCAGACCCGTTTTACGCGGTCGGCGTGCATTACCGCGACTTTCGGCAGGTCGACGACGCCGAGGTGATCGATCTGTTTACCCGCTCGCGCCGGGCGGGCTAGCCGCGCGCCCCTGCTTCGCAATGCTCTCGATCGTCAGCTCCTCGCGCAGATTGGCCAGCGACTGATAACCGACCAGCTGGCCCGCCGCGTCGACCACGGCGACGAATTCGCCGGTTTCGCTGATCATCCGCGTCACCTCTTCGGCCGGGGTGCCCAGGACGACGGTCGTGACGGGCGCCTCTAGCATCGCCGAGACCGGCGCCCGCTCACCGTGCCTGCGCAGCGCTGCGACCAGCCGCGGCAGGACGATGAACCCGGCCGGACGCTGGAGCGCATCGACCACCGGGATCACGCTCTGGTCGGTGCTGGAAAAGACGCTTTCCGCCTTGGCCAGCGGATCGTCGGTGCGCAGCCAGGCGAAGCGGCTGACCATCATGTCCTCGATCGGTCGCCCGGTCGAGAACCGCCGCAGCTGCATGACGTTGCGTTCGCCCGCCGCAGCGAAGAAGATGAAGATCGCGACCAGTAGCAGGATGACCTGTCCCCACCAGATCGCCAATAGCCCCATCGCCAGCGCCGCGACCTGACCGATAACCGACGCGATGACGGTCGCGCGTTCATTGTCGAGCCGGGCGCCGAGCACCGCCCGCAAAACGCGCCCGCCGTCCATCGGGAAGATCGGCAGCAGGTTGAAGACCAGCAGCACGACATTGGCCCACAGCAACTGGGCGAGCAGCGACCGGACACCCGTCATCGCGTCGATCGCGGCGGGCGCCGCGATCCCGCCCAGGACCACGGCCAGCCCGACGATCACCGCCGCGGTCACCGCCGGGCCGGCCAGCGCGATGGTGAATTCGGCGCGCGGCTCGTCGGGGATGCGGTCGAGCTTGGCCATGCCGCCGATCGGCAGCAACAGGATCTCGCGGGTGCGCACGCCAAAGCGCCGCGCCGCGGCGACATGGCCGAATTCGTGCGCGACGACGCTGACGAACAGCAGCACGATGAACAACGTGGCGTTGAGCGCCGCCGCCAGCCCTGCCTGCAGCCCGGCGACCAGCGCGAACCAGCCCAGCAGCAGGAGGAACGACCAGTGCATCCTGACGCTCGTCGGACCGAACCGGGCGATCGACCAGGAGGACGCCGCCATCGCCCTAGTCCTTGGGATATTCGATCGTCGGCCCCATGTCGCTGACCAGCTTGCGGGCATCGAACACCGCGTATTTGCGATCGTCGAGCGGCGCCTTGAGCATCTCGATCTCGGCATGCGTCTCGTAGCGCTCGATGACCCGCGTCACGCTGCGCGTGTCGTAGAAGGGATCGTCGAAATAGGGATACCAGTTGGTCCAGCGGCCGTCGTAATAATAGCGCCAGCTCGGCCGCGACAGGCTGTTGCCGTAATAGCGATCGTAGGGCGGCGACCGGTCGGTGATCATCTCGCGGTCGCATTCGGTCGTCTGGTCGACGATCC
>CAZHWG010000277.1:0-3000 GCA_964535925.1 uncultured Sphingorhabdus sp. | reverse complement strand
GCTATGGCATCGACCCGGTGCCCGCCGCGATGATGGGCGTCATTACCGCCTGCGTCGGCGGCGTGATCCGCGACGTCATTGCGGGCGAACCGTCGATCATCATGCGGCCAGAGCTTTACGTTACCGCCGCCGCGTTGGGATCGTCGCTGTTCATCGCGCTGACATTGGCCGACACGCCCCTGGTTCCCGCCGCCGGAATCGCTTTCGTTGCTGGCTTCGGATTGCGCGCGCTGGCGATCTGGAAGGGGCTGGCCCTGCCGAGCTACGGCCTAGCGCGCAAAGAGCAGCCATAGCCGCGACCACAGGCCGGACAGGCGTGTCGTATCGGGTGCGGCGGTCGCGACCAGCGAGCGGCACTCGAAGCAATCGGCCTGGACCGATCCGCCCTCGGCCATCAGCCGTTCGACGTCGCTGACCGCGCGCGCGGCAAGCAGCGTGTGGCGCGCGCCGAGCACCGCGAGCATGCCGCGCGCCTCGGGTTCGTCGTCCTGATCGCTGGCGAACAGATCGGCGAGCATCGCGGCAAAGGCATCGGGCTGCGGTTCATAATAGGTCGCATGGACCTTGGCCGGATCGAGCTTGGCCAGCTTGGCCGCCGCCGCCATCGCCTCGTCGAGCCCGCCGAACGCGTCGATTAGCCCGAGCTGGCGCGCCGCGCCGCCCGACCAGACGCGCCCCTCGGCGATTTCGCGGACACGTGCTACCGGCAGCTTGCGGTTGGCCGCGACGATGCCGGTGAACTTGCCATAGATATCCTCGACGCTCGCCTGGAGGACGCGATCGAACTGCTCGCTGGTACCGCCGAAGATATCGGGCTGGCCCGACAATGGCGTGGTGGTGACGCCGTCGGCGCCGACCCCGAGCTTGTCGAGTGAGCCGGAAAAGGTCGGGATGACCCCGAAGACTCCGATCGACCCGGTGATCGTGTCGGGTTCGGCGAAGATCCGGTCGCTCGCGGTCGCGACCCAGAAACCGCCCGATGCGGCGACGTTGGCCATCGACACGACGACCGGCAGGCCCTTGGCCCGCGCCGACATCAGTGCCTGGCGGATTTCCTCCGACGCCAGCGCCGACCCGCCCGGCGAATCGACCCGCAGGACGATCGCCTTGGCATCGCCTCGCGCGACGACATCGAGAATCTGCGTGGCGATCGTGCTGCCGCCCGCGGTCCCCGCCCCGGCCTTGCCGTCGACGATCGTCCCGACCACCGGCACGATCGCGATTTCGTCGCCGCTGTCGTCGGGTTCGTTCGCGGCGAGATAATTGTCGAGCTTGATCGAGGCGAACTTCCACGGACGATCCTTGTCGGGCCCGACGCCGGCCAGTTTCGCCACGCGCTCGCCAAAGGCGATGCGGTTGCCGGTCTTGTCGACCAGCCCGGCCGCAACCGCCGCCTTGGCAAGGTCACCGCCGGCGCCTTCGACCGCGCCCGCCGGATCGCCGGTGAACGCGGCGATCTTCGCCTTGGGCCGCGCCGCGAGGACGTGCGCCTGCCATTGCTCCCATAACGTATCGGCATAGGCCTGGTTCATCGCCCGCGCGGCGGGCGACTGGTCGTTGCGGATATAGGGCTCGACCGCGCTCTTGAACGTACCGACTCGATAGACCTTCGCCTCGATGCCGAGCTTGTCCATCAGCCCTTTGTAATAGAGGCGCGAGCCGCCCGGGCCGGTGAACAGCGCGCCGCCCATCGGATCGACCCAGACTTCCGACGCGTGCGCCGCGAGCGCATAGCTGTCGTCGCTATAGGCGGTGGCGTAGGCCAGGACGGGTTTGCCCGCCTTGCGCGCGGTATCGAGCGCGATGCCGATACGCGCCAGCGTCACCTGCCCGCCGCCGAGAAAGCGATCGAGGTCGAGCACGATCACCTTCACCTTGTCGTCGTTGGCGGCGTGTTCGACTGCGCGGACGATATCGCGCGCGCGATATTGCCTGGTTACGGGACCCTGCAGCGCGGCAAACGGTTCGGGGTCGGCGGGTTGTTCGGAGACTGTCCCGGCGAGATCGAGAACCAGCGCGCCGTCGCGCACCGCCGCGGCATTCGGACGGCCCGACAGGATCGCGAAGATCGCGACGAAGAACAGCAGCATGAAGATGAGGACCAGCGCGTCCTTGATCCCGACCAATATGCCCCACGCATTGCCGAGGAAACGGCGGTTAGATGTCGTCGCGGGGGCGCGGACGGCGACGGGACGGGCGGTCGCGGGCACGGTGGATGGTACTGTGGTCATCGGAGCATACTATTGGTCCGCCAAACCGTTGTAAACGCCTAACACACCGCTTTCTCCGCCCGGGTGTTCCGCCAACAACTTTTCCCGCTGTCGGCCCTTGAACACCCGGCCCGCGCCCATCATATGGCGGGGGTTGGCACTCTCCCAAGGTGAGTGCCAAGACATTCACTCATTCGCTTGCAGAAAGCACCAGAAAGGCAAGGTTAGCGCGTATGAATTTTCGTCCGCTTCACGACCGCGTCCTCGTCCGTCGAGTCGAGGCTGATCAGAAAACCGCCGGCGGGATCATCATTCCCGACAGCGCCCAGGAAAAGCCGCAGGAAGGCGAAGTCGTCTCTGCCGGCACTGGTGCGCGCAACGACGCCGGCGAAATCCAGCCGCTCGAGGTCAAGGCCGGCGACAAGATCCTGTTCGGCAAATGGTCGGGCACCGAGGTCAAGATCGAAGGCGAAGACCTGATCATCATGAAGGAAAGCGACATTCTCGGCATCGTCGGCTGACGATACCGGCCGCTTCCAATCACTCGAATTTAGACAGAAAGCAGAGGTAGAAAGCTTATGGCTGCCAAAGACGTAAAATTCTCCCGCGATGCGCGCGAGCGCATTCTCAAGGGCGTCGATATCTTGGCCGACGCGGTCAAGGTCACGCTCGGTCCCAAGGGCCGCAACGTCGTCATCGACAAGTCCTTCGGCGCGCCGCGCATCACCAAGGACGGCGTCACCGTCGCCAAGGAAATCGAACTTAAGGACAAGTTCGAGAACATGGGCGC
>CAZHWG010000276.1:0-3006 GCA_964535925.1 uncultured Sphingorhabdus sp. | reverse complement strand
GCCGACGGCGAGGCGCTCGCTGCCGCCTGGCGCAACCTCGGCGAGACCGCGTGCGTGCTCGAAGGCTTTGTCGACTTTTCGTGCGAATATTCGGTCATCCTCGCGCGCGGCGAGGACGGCAGCTGCGTCTTCTGGGACAGTCCGCACAACGTCCATGTCGACGGGATCCTCGCCACATCGCGCCTCCCTGCCCCCGCCATCGTCGTGGCGCAGCAGCCGCGCGCCCGCGCTGCGGCAAAGGCGATCGCCGACGCGCTCGATTATATCGGCGTGATGACCTGCGAATTCTTCGCCCATGTCGACGGGCCCGTTTTCAACGAGATGGCGCCGCGCGTGCACAACAGCGGCCACTGGACGATCGAGGGCGCGGTCACCAGCCAGTTCGAGAACCATGTCCGCGCGATCTGCGGCCTGCCGCTGGGATCGACCGCGCTGACCGGCGCGGAGGTCGAGATGCAAAACCTGATCGGCGACGATGCGAACCGCTGGCCCGAACTGCTTGCCGAACCCGCCAGCCACCTGCACCTCTACGGCAAGGCAGAGATCAAGCCCGGCCGCAAGATGGGCCATGTCACGCGCGTGACGCCACATGAGGATATGTCGTGAACCATCCCGAGATCGTCCTGATCATCGCGCGCGCCGCCAACGGCACGATCGGCCGCAACGGCAAGCTGCCGTGGCACCTGCCCGCCGACCTGCGCCGCTTCAAGCGCCTCACCATGGGCCTGCCGATGGTCATGGGGCGCAAGACCTTCGACAGCCTGCCCGGACTGCTCGACGGCCGGCGGCACATCGTCCTGACGCGCGACGCGGACTGGAACGAGGATGGTGCCGAGCGCGCCGGCAGCGTTGCAGAGGCGGTCCGCATCGCCAACGCGCCGCACATCGCGGTGATCGGCGGCGCCGAGATCTACCGCGCCTTTCTCGACCTTGCCGACCGGATCGAGTTGACGCACGTCGCCGCCGACGTCGCGGGCGATACCGCGATCGACCTGCCCGACCCCGCCGACTGGCGCGAGATCGCGCGCGAGGACCATCCTGCCAGCGACTCTCGTCCCGCCTTTTCGTTCATCACTTTGGTCCGCAAGGCGGACGCCAAGGCGTGAGCGCGATCCGCCTCGACAGCACGGGTCCGATCCCCGGCGAGCTGCGTGGCGGGATCGTCGCGCTGGGCAATTTCGACGGCTTTCACCTAGGCCACCAGGCGGTCGCCGGCGCGGCGATCGACTGGGCGAACGCAACCGGCCGCCCTGCAATTATCGCGACCTTCGACCCGCATCCCGTGCGCCATTTCGCGCCGCACGTCCCGCCGTTCCGCCTGACCAGCCTCGACCAGCGCCAGCGCCTGTTCGGCGCGGCGGGCGCCGAGGCGATGTACGTCTTCCATTTCGGCGACGCGCTCGCCAGCGTCTCGGCGGATGACTTCATCGGCGACTGGCTCGGTGAGGCGCTCGGCGCGGTCGGCGTCGTCACCGGCGAGGATTTCACCTTCGGCCACAAGCGCGGCGGCAATGTCGACGTCCTGCGCGAAACCGGCGCGCAGCACGGCATCGAGGCGCGCGCGGTCGCGCCGGTGTTCGACGCCGGCCAGCCGGTCAGCTCGAGCCGCATCCGCGATGCGCTCAAGGCCGGCGAGTGCGCCGCGGCGACGCACCTGTTGACGCGCCCCTTCGGAATAGAGGGCGTCGTCGTCCACGGCGACAAGCGCGGCCGCGAGATCGGCTATCCGACCGCCAATATCGACATGGGCAGCTATCTGCGCCCGCGCTACGGCATTTACGCGGTGCGCGGGCGGCTGGCCGATGGCCGCGTGCTCGACGGCGCGGCCAATCTCGGCATTCGCCCGAGCTTCGATCCGCCCAAGGAATTGCTCGAACCGTATTTCTTCGATTTTTCCGAGGATCTCTATGGCCAGTGCGTCGAGGTCGAGCTGGTCGAGTTCATCCGTCCCGAGGGCAAATTCGACACGATCGAGGCGCTGACCGCGCAGATGGAGAAGGATTGCGCACGGGCGAGGGAAATTCTTGCCCGCTGACCTGTCGCCCGATTGTTGCGCTGCGACAAGCTCGCCTGTTCCCAAGCCCGCAACTCCCCGCTAAACGCACCCGACAATGACCGACGCACCGACCAAGCCCGACTATAAAGACACCGTCTTCCTGCCGAAGACCGACTTTCCGATGAAAGCCGGCCTTGCGCAGAAGGAGCCGGCGATCCTCGCCAAATGGCAGGCCGACGATTTGTACGGAAAGCTGCGCGCAGCCCGCGAAGGCCGCGAGCGGTTCATCCTCCACGACGGCCCGCCCTATGCCAATGGCGACATCCACATGGGCCACGCGCTCAACAAGGTTCTCAAGGACCTCGTCACGCGCACGCAAAGCCTGCTCGGCAAGGATGCGCCCTACGTCCCCGGCTGGGACTGCCACGGCCTGCCGATCGAGTGGAAGATCGAGGAGGCCTATCGCAAGAAGAAGCTCGACAAGGACGCCGTCCCGGCCGCCGAGTTCCGCGCCGAATGCCGCGAATATGCCGCCAAATGGGTCGCGGTCCAGCGCGCGCAGTTCGAACGCCTCGGCATCCAGGGCGACTGGGACGACCCGTACCTGACGATGAAGTTCGAGGCCGAGGCCGCGATCGTCGCCGAGCTGCTCAAGTTCGCCGAAACCGGCCAGCTCTATCGCGGCGCCAAGCCGGTGATGTGGAGTCCGGTCGAAAAGACCGCGCTCGCCGAGGCCGAGGTCGAATATGAGGACATCGTCTCGACGCAGATCGATGTCGCGTTCGAGATCGTCGAGGCGCCCAATGCGCCCGAACTCGTCGGCGCGCATGCGGTCATCTGGACGACGACGCCGTGGACGATCCCGGTCAACCAGGCGCTGAGCTATGGGCCTGAGATTGAGTATGTGCTTCTTTCCGTGATCGCAGATGGCCCGCCAGAAGATGGGCGGCTCATCAGCGAGGCTCTTCGAGCGGCGGGCCTCAAGTTCGGCTTCAATCACCGCGCAAAGT
>CAZHWG010000275.1:0-3013 GCA_964535925.1 uncultured Sphingorhabdus sp. | reverse complement strand
CCCTCCAGGCTATAGCCCGAATACGTAATCCCGACGCCGGTTCCAACAGCGGCGTCGTCGAACACGGCGGTCGCGTCGGGGCCGGCTACCAGCGAGACGCCCACCGGCAAGCCCGATTCCGCAGTCGTTTTGAACCCGGTCAGCGTGACCGCATTGGTGCCGTCGAAGACCTTCTCGCCGGTGGCGAAGAGCAGCATCCGCTGCGACAGCGCGGCGCCCTCGGTGAGCACGAACTCGGGCGCGAAATCGGTCGGAGCGGCGTAGGAAACAGGATTGTAGAAGATCCTGACCGGGGCGGCGGTGACCGTCACCGGCGGGGCGAGCGGCGCGAAGACCACCGTGCCGCCAACAACTCCCGGACCCGTCCCGTCGGTCCCGGCGATGATCGTCAGCCCACGCGCAAGGCCGAGGCTCTGCGCGGGAATGGTGGTGCCGCGCGTCAGCGTGATCGCGCCCTCGATGTGGACGTCATGTCCGGCACAAAGCTCGATATTGCCATCGGTGGCGGTGAGCGTGTGGAAAATCCGCACATCGCGTCCGGCGCTGAGCGAAATGCTGCCGTTGGTGGTGGTGATGGCGCCGTTGACGTTCACATCGCGGCCGCAGCAAACGATCAGATTGCCGTTGGTGGCGGTAATCGCATTGTTGATATTGACGTCGCCGAAGGCGTTCAGGGTCAGCGTCGTCGGGTCGCCCGAGGCGGTCCAGGCGATCGCATCGTTGACGATGATGTTGCCCTCGCCACCGCTGGTATCGCCGGCGGCAGGGATGGTGCTGATCTCGACGCTGTTGGTCACCAGCTGCGCCGAAAGGGTCGCGCCCGAGATATTGCCGCCCGCGCCGATGATGAAGTCGGCCGGGTCGATCAGCCAGGTGCCGGTCGTGCCATGGGGCGCGGCAGTGGTGATGCGCACGCTGTCGGCAATGGTCACATTGGCGGCCGAGGTTTCGATAAAGCCGCCGTCGCCGCCATTGGGAGCGCTGGCATCAAGTACCCCGTCGATATTCATTGTGCCGCTGCCCATGTCGCCAAGCAGCAGGATGGTGCCGTTGCGGTTCTCGAGCGTGCGCGCCTCGATGATCCCGGTGTTGTTGACCGCGGTGCGCAGGAGGTTGCCCGCGGCCTGCGCCGTCATCAGCAGCGTGCCGCCGTCGGCCTGCAGCAAGCCGCCGTTCTGGACCAGCGCGCCGACCGCGCCCTTGTCGATCGCGACGTTGAGCAGTCCGTCGCCCGCGACATCGAGCGTGATCGCCTCGCCCGCCGCAAGCGCCACGGTGCCCAGACTGGCGCGGATCGTGCCGTTGTTTTCGACATGCGCTCCGAGCAGCGCGACATAGCCGCCGTCGGCAGTGATTGCGCCCTCGTTGAGCACGCTCCCGCCGCTGCCCGAAAAGGCGTAGTTGCCAGCCATGAAATCGCTGTCCGACAGGCTCAGCGTCGAGGCGACCAGGCCGCCGACGTTGATGTTGGCGCCCTTGGCGAAGACGATGCCGTTGGGATTGACCAGGAACACCTTGCCGTTCGCGGTCAGCGTCCCGAGGATCGCGGAAGGATCGGCGCCGAGCACGCGGTTGAGCGCGACCGCGCTGCTGTTGGGCTGGACGAAAGCGACGGTGTTGGCCGCACCGATCGAGAAGCTGTCCCAGTTGAGCACCGCATTCTGGCTGGTCTGGGTGACGGTCATCGTCTCGGCGCTGGTTGCGACGCTGGCGTTACCCGCGACGACAGTGCCACCGGTGGGAAGCGACTGCGCCTGCACCGATGCGGCGAAGGCCAGTGGGGCGGCGACCGCGATGAACCGAACCAGGGCGGTCGAGCCATAGAGCGCGCTTGTGCGGCGTGTGGTGCGGATCATCTTGTTATTCCTTGATGGACTTGCGAGCGCGACCGCCCGGGACAAAGCGGGCGTGCGTCAGAATTGCTTCACGATCTGGAACCAGAACTGGCCCGAGGAATCGGGGCCGGAAGTAACCGGGACATCGCCCAGCCGGTGCGCGTAGGTGCCTTTGAGCAGCAGGCCGTAGGGACCCATCCAGGTCAGCGCCGCGCCATAGCCGCTGCGGCGGGCGTGGTTGTCGCCGATAAACCAGGGGTCCTGCGCATAGCGGACCGCGCCGGTCTCGACGAAGGTCGAGAGTTCGAACTGGCTGGGAAGCGTATCCCCGAGGAGGGAACCCAGCGCCAGCCGGGCCTCGGCAGTGGCGATATAACCACTGTCGCCGAAGGCCTCGCCCTCGGGATAGGCGCGCACGCCATAGGCGCCGCCGAGCTGGATTTTTTCCGAGCTGTCGAGATTGTCGAAGGCGAGCTGGCCGCGCACCCCGGCGTAGACCGAGAGCGGGCCCGCGACCGACTGCAGCCGCGCGATGCCTGCCTGAAGCTTGTTGAAGCCCCCGTCGCTGCGCGCGGTGGCCGCATCGATGGCGCGTTCTACGGGGTCGCGGATGTCGAGCTGACCACTGGTCCAGCCGACCGAGAAGACGTTGGATCCGCCGCCACCGAAATCGTCGCGGCTGTCGCCGGCGAGACCCACAGTGACTGCAGGGAGGCGCTTGCGCGAAACACTATCCACTACGCCGATCTCGTCGCGCAGGAACTTGTAGTCGAACGCCGCAAGCGCGGTGAGGTTGGCGCGGCGCGAGCGGATCAGCGGATAGCTGCCGAAGACGCTGACGATATCGGCGGTGCCGCTGCCGTCGAGGGCTTCGAACTCGCGACCCAAAGTGTAGCGCAGATGCGCGTAAGAGACGCCGACCCGACCGTCGCCCGCAGGCAGCGAATAGGCGGCGCGACCGTAGGCCAGGCCCTGGTCGGAGGCCAGCAGGCGCAGGCTTAGCTGATCGCCGATCCCTGCGGGATTGTTGATGTTGATCGCGCCGCCCGCGCGATAGCGCCCGGTGTAACGACTGCCTGCGTTGTCGGCCTCGACATAGCCACTGATCGGCGGGCCGGGGGTCATATCGACGATCAGATTGGAGGTGCCTACCTCGGCGCCGGGGGCCAGCGTCGCTC
>CAZHWG010000274.1:0-3013 GCA_964535925.1 uncultured Sphingorhabdus sp. | reverse complement strand
TATTTTCCCTTCACCGAACCGTCGGCCGAGGTCGATGTCTGGTACCGGCTAGAAAAGGGGCGCCGCATCCTCGGCGGCTCGCCCGATGACGGCAAGGAGGGCGGCTGGATGGAGCTGCTCGGCAGCGGCATGGTCCACCCCAAGGTCATCGCGGCGGCCGGGCTCGACCCGCAGGAATGGCAGGGCTTTGCCTTCGGCTGCGGGATCGATCGCCTCGCCATGCTCAAATACGGGATCGACGATCTGCGCGCCTTTTTCGACGGCGATTTGCGCTGGCTCAAACATTACGGCTTCTCGGCGCTCGACGTACCGACGCTGAGCGGAGGGATTTCAGCATGAAGTTCACATTGGGCTGGCTCAGGGAGCATCTTGAATTCGATGCGACGGTGGACGAGGTCGCCGAACGGCTGACCGCGATCGGACTCGAGGTCGAGGGCGTGGAAAACGCGGGCGACCGCCTCGCAGGATTCCGCGTTGCGCGGGTCGTCTCGGCGTCTCCCCATCCCGACGCCGACAAGCTCCAGGTGCTGATGGTCGATGCGGGGCCGGATTATGATGACGGCAAGCCGGTGCAGGTGGTCTGCGGTGCGCCGAATGCGGAAGCCCATATGTACGGCGTGTTCGCCCCTCCGGGCACCTATGTTCCTGGCATCGATCTCACCCTGTCGCCGACCAAGATCCGCGGCGTCGAAAGCTTCGGCATGATGTGTTCGGTGCGCGAGCTCGAACTGGGCGAAGAGCATGACGGCATCATCAGCCTGCCGATCAAGGACCCGGTGCCGCAACAGGGCATGCCCTACACCGAATATGCCGGGCTCGACGACCCGGTCATCGACGTGTCGATCACGCCCAACCGGCAGGACTGCATGGGCGTGCGCGGCATCGCACGCGACCTTGCCGCCGCCGGTCTCGGGACATTGATCGAGATGTCGGCGCCCGGCCATTACGCCGTGCAGCGTACGTCCGCCCCGCGGTTCAACGCAAAGGGCGAAATCCTGCCGTGGCCCGAGGGACATGACGACAAGGCTGCCGACCCCGTCGTGCGGATCGAGGATGCCGAGGGATGCCCGGTGTTCATGGCGCAGCGCCTTGCCGGCTGCACCAACGGGTCCTCGCCCGAGTGGATGCAGCGTCGGCTGCGCGCGATCGGACAAAAGCCGATTTCGGCGCTGGTCGATGTCACCAACTATATCATGTTCGACCTTGGCCGCCCGCTGCACGTGTACGACGAGGCCCAGCTGTCGGGTCCGCTGACCGCGCGCAAGGCGACGGCGGGCGAAGAGCTGGTGGCGCTGAACGGCAAGACCTACGTGCTCGACGACACGATGACGGTCATCGCCGATGACGCGCGCGTCCACGACATCGGCGGCATCATGGGCGGCGAACATTCGGGCGCGAGCGACAGCACGACCGATGTGATCATCGAATGCGCCTATTTCACGCCCGACAGCATTGCGCGGACCGGGCAGAAGCTCAACCTGACGAGCGATGCACGCCAGCGCTTCGAGCGCGGCGTCGATCCCGAGATGATGTACGACGGCCTGTGGATCGCAGCCTCCGTCATGCGCAACATCTGCGGCGGAGCGCTCAGCGGGCTGATCGAAGAGCACGCCGGAGACCCCTGGCAGCCGCGAACGATCGCCTATGATCCCGCGCACACGACCGGGCTTGCCGGCGTCGAGATTCCGGTCGAGCGCCAGATCGCCATCCTCGAATCGCTCGGGTTCTCTGTCGAAGGCACCGATGCCCTGACCGTATCGGTGCCGTCATGGCGGCGTGACGTCAGCGGCTCGGTCGACCTCGTCGAAGAGGTCGTGCGGATCGTCGGGCTCGATGCGGTGCCGTCGACGCCGCTGCCGCGAGTGCCGGGCGTCGCCAAGCCGACCGCGACCAAGGCGCAACTGCTCGAGCGCAAGGCGCGCCGCGCGGCGGCAGCGTTCGGCCTCGACGAGGCGGTCAACTGGAGCTTCATCTCCGAAGCCGAGGCCGCGCCCTTCGGTGGCGGCGCCAAAGACAATATTTGGGTGCTCGCCAACCCGATCTCCGAAGAGATGAAGGTGATGCGGCCCTCGCTGCTGCCCGGGCTGCTCGCCGCCGCACAGCGCAACGTCGCGCGCGGCGCCGACAGCGTGCGATCGTTCGAAGTCGGGCGACGCTATTTCGTCGGCAAGGATGGCGCGAGCGACGAGCGGCTGACGCTCGGCCTGCTGCTCGCCGGCGAGCGCGCCCCGCGCGACTGGCAGGCGGGCAAGGCGGGTGCTCCGTCGCCCTATGACGCCAAGGCTGCGGTCGAGGCGATCCTGACCGCAGTGGGCGCGCCCGTCGCCAGTTTGCAGGTCATGCCGGTCGACGGCGAAGCGGGCAGCGCGATCTGGCATCCCGGCCAGTCGGCGACTTTGCGCCTCGGCCCCAAGACGGTGCTCGCCGAGTTCGGCAGCCTGCATCCGCGCCTGGTCAAGGCGTTCGGCCTGTCGGGCGGCGTCGTTGCCGCGCAGATATTCCTCGACGCGATCCCGCAGGGCCGCGCGAGCACGCCGATGCGCCCTGCCTACGCCCCGCCTGCGCTGCAAGTCGTGCGGCGCGACTTCGCCTTCCTCGTCGATGACGGCGTGACGTCATCGGACCTCGTCCGCGCCGTGCGCGGCGCCGACAAGGCCCATATCGTCGACGCACGCCTGTTCGACCGCTTCGCCGGGGAGGGCGTCCCAGACGGCAAGGTCAGCCTCGCGGTCGAGGTCACGCTGCAACCCGGCGACAAGAGCTTCACCGACGAGGAGATCAAGGCGATCAGCGACAAGGTGGTGGCGGCGGCCGCGAAACAGGGCGCGGAATTGCGGGGATAGACCGACACTGTCATCCCCGCGAAGGCGGGGATCCAGTTCAATCGTAGACATATGGCGAAGGCTAGGGATCCGGATTCCCGCCTTCGCGGGAATGACACATGAACCAGACGACCACCGACCGCCGCACTTTCGCGATCATTTCGCATCCCGACGCGGGCAAGACGACGCTG
>CAZHWG010000273.1:0-3014 GCA_964535925.1 uncultured Sphingorhabdus sp. | reverse complement strand
GATTTCGGCGCCAACGCCACCTACGCCTTCGATCCCGCGAGCGAGGAGTTTAATGCGTATCCCGGCAGCGGCAAGGACGCGCAGGTGCGCCAGATTCTCGGCCGCGACGGTGAAATCCTGCTGCCTGAATCGGGAACCGACCGGTTGATGCTAATCCGCACGGGCACGCGGTGAAGATAGTGCCGTGCGCTGCGGCGCTGGTAGCAGCGTGTTTAGCGACCTCGCACTCGCCCGATGACAGCTGTGCGATGAGGACGACGGCAATGCCGACGACGACCGTGATGGCAGACGCCGATGAGGGCGAACGAGTCTTTGCCAAATGCTATGCCTGCCATTCGCTCAATGCTGCTGACCCGCCGCTTGAAGGGCCGCCGCTCGACCGCATCGTCGGGCGCGATGTCTCGGCGGTGCCGGGCTTCGCCTATTCCGCAGCGATGCGCGACTTCGCCGTCGCCAATCCGCGCTGGACGCCCGAACTGCTCGACCGTTTCTTGGCCGATCCGCAGCAGCTGGTTCCCGATAACGACATGGCGTTCTTCGGCATCAACGATCCGACCGAACGGCGCGCCTTGATCGCGTATCTCGGGCGCGCACCGACCCGCTAGTCGCAGGTTAAATCTTCATATTACTGGCGCGAAGCTGTCGGCGCTGGCGCGGTTCCAGTATTCCTTGCACGTCGTACTGTCGGGATCGTCGACCAGCGCGCCCTCGCCGACGAAATCGTAGATCCGATCGATCGAGTCCGAACGCGCCGAATTCAGCCGTTCGAACAGGTTGCGCGGCTCGATGTGCGCGGGGTTGTCGAGCCCCATCGCGACGACGATTTCCCTGAGCGAATGGAGCGTGTGGCGCTGGAAGCGCGTCACGCGTTCGACCTTGGTCGGAATGACGAGTCCGCGCTGACGCGTCGGGTCCTGGGTCGCGATGCCGGTCGGGCACATGTCGGTGTTGCAGCGCAGCGACTGGACACAGCCGAGCGCGAACATGAAGGCACGCGCGGCGTTCGACCAATCGGCGCCGAGCGCGGCGTTCATGGCGAGGCCAGCCCCCGAATGGACTTTGCCCGCCGCGGCGAGCCGGACAGCGCCTTTCAGGCCGGTACCGACGAGCGCGTTGCGAACAAGGATCAGCCCCTCTCGCAAAGGCATGCCGACGCGGTTCGAAAATTCGACCGGCGCCGCGCCGGTGCCGCCCTCGGCGCCGTCGACGACGATATAATCGATTCGGATGCCGGTCGCGAGCATCGCCTTCATTACCGCCATTACCTCGTGCGGCTGACCGACGCACAGCTTGATCCCGACCGGCTTGCCGCCTGCCAGATCGCGCAGCTGCGCCGCCCATTCGACGAGGCCGACCGGCGTCGAGAACGCCGAATGCGCGGCCGGCGAGACGCAGTCGATGCCGACCGGAATACCGCGAATCTTCGCGATTTCCTGCGTCACCTTATCGCCGGGCAGGACTCCGCCATGGCCCGGCTTGGCGCCTTGGCTGAGCTTGATCTCGACCATCTTGACCTGGTCGTCGCGTGCCGTATCGCGGAACCGCTCGGGGTCGAACGCGCCCTTTTCGTCGCGACAGCCGAAATAGCCGCTGCCGATTTCCCAGACGAGGTCGCCCTTGTGTTTGCGATGATAGGGGCTGATCGCGCCTTCGCCGGTGTCGTGATAGAAGCCGCCCTGCTGCGCGCCGAGGTTGAGCGCCTCGATCGCCTTGCCGCCGAGCGCGCCGAAGCTCATTGCCGAAATGTTGAATAGCGACGCTGAATAGGGCCGCGTGCATTGCGGACCGCCGATATCGACGCGCCATTCGGCGGGCGCCGCCTCGTTGGGCACGATCGAATGGCTCATCCATTCATATTCGTCCGAATAGACGTCGAGCTCGGTGCCGAACGGATGCGAATCGAGCTCGCCCTTGGCGCGGGCATAGACCAGCGATCGCTCGTCATGGTTGAAGGGCCGCCCTTCGAGATCGCCTTCGACGACATAGGCGCGCGCGAACGGGCGCAGATCCTCCATGATCCAGCGAACCCGCGCGAGCAGCGGGTAGTTGCGTCGCAGCGTGTGCGCATCCTGGAAGAAATCCCAGGCCGCGATGGCGAGCAGTGGCACGAGGACGACGAGCGCCCAGCGCGCCGGCGGCCACAGTGCGCAGCCGATTGCCGCGACGAGGAGCGCAAGCGGCACGCCGAAGCGCGCCATCAGCCCCGGCGACGGTCTCAGCCGCTGGGGGATCATGCAAGATGGTCGGCGAAGAAGTCGCTCGTGCGCCGATCGGCGAGCGTGGCGCCCTCATCGTTGCGCCGCTTGCCGAATTCGGTCGCAAAGCCGTGATCGAGGCCTTCATAATCGTAAAGCGTGACCTTGGCATGGTCGTCGAGCCCGGCGTGCATCGCGCGTTGCGCATCCTTGTCGACGAAATGGTCGGCAGTCGGGATATGGAGCAGGACCGGGCGCGCGATCGCCTTGGCATCGGCAATCAGCCCGTCGATGCCGACGCCGTAATATCCGACCGAGGCGTCGATATCGGTACGGCAGGCGGTCATGAAGGCGAGCCGCCCGCCGAGGCAATAGCCGACACAGCCGACCTTTTCAGTCTTCGGCAGGCCCGATTTGCCGCCGCGCGCGGCGCGAATCGTCGCCTCGATATCGGCGATCGCCTTGTCCTGGTCGAGCCGGCCCATCAACGCGAGCGCGCGGTCGAATTCGCTGGGGATGTCGGGATCGAGCTGGACCTGCGGCTCGAGCCGCCAGAACAGGTCGGGGGCGAGCGCGAGATAGCCCGCCTCGGCCCATTTGTCGCATTTGCGCCTTATCCCCGCATTGACCCCGAAAATCTCCTGGATGACGATGATCGCCGCTTTGGGCGTCGTTTCGGGTTCGGCGACGTAACAGTCGAATACGCCGTCTCCATCAAGCGTTGCGAGGCTGGACATCGTGCTCATATCGGTCTCTCCGGTTGCTCAATTACGGGGCTTTGTCCTATCAATGCACCAACCCGGCAAAAGGAGCCAGCCA
>CAZHWG010000272.1:0-3022 GCA_964535925.1 uncultured Sphingorhabdus sp. | reverse complement strand
CCGGCGACGAGCGCGGCGCTGCGCGCGCGGGCGAGGATGGCGGTCGCGGCGCGGGTCAGCATAGTGGGGCCGGCGGCCTGGCTTGTCGGGGAGGTCATCGCTGCGCTTTTGACGGGTTCGCGGGCGCGGTGCAATGGGGAGGTGTTCGTGTCGATGAGGGTGTGGCGAAGACGCGCTGTCGGTGGCATAGGCGCGTCATGACCCTGCGACCTTTTCATTATGCCTTCATCGTCGACGACCTCGACGCTGCGCGAGCCTTCTATCGCGATGTCATCGGCTGCGGCGAGGGACGATCGAGCGACCGCTGGATCGATTTCGACATGTTCGGCCACCAGATCGTTGCGCATCTGGGAGACACGGCAGACCGCATCGCCAACCCGGTTGACGGACACGATGTGCCGGTGCCGCATTTCGGGGTGGTGCTGACGCTCGAGGACTTCGCGGCGCTGGCCGAACGCTTCGTCGGTGCGGGGATGGATTTTGTCATCCCGCCGACGGTGCGCTTTGCCGGCAAGGCGGGCGAGCAGCATACGATGTTCCTGCGCGATCCGGCGGGCAATGCGCTCGAGTTCAAGGCGTTCGCCGACGATGCGGCGCTGTTCGCCGTGGGCTGAAGCCAGGCGACGGAACGAATGGCCGGGTCAAACCATTGGTGAGGTGAAGGATTTGTTCCAACCGAACCCAAGGAGCGCGACGATGACCCGCAGCACGAAACAGACGATATCCGAATTGACCGAGAGCGCCACCGAGACCGCCGGCCAGCTTGCCGAGAGCGTCGGCGAAACCGCGAGCGCCTATGCCGCGATCGCCGCCGACAAGGTCGGCACGCTGTTCAACCAGATCGACGACGGTTTCACCGACCGGCTGATCACCAAGGCCAAGGGCGTCAAGGCCGGGAGCCAGTCCCCGTCGCGCAGCCCGGCCGCCAAGACCGGGGTTGGAGCCGGCCTGCTTCTCGCCGGTGCCGCAACGATCGCGGCGGGCGCTTTCGCGCTGTATTACTGGCGCGAACGCAACCAGGAGGAGGCCGATTTCGACCTGCTCGCCAAGGACGGTGACTTCGAACTGCGCCGCTACAAGGCCCATCTCGTCGCCGAGACGGTCCAGCCGGGCAGTCGCGACGAGGCGCTTGATTCAGGCTTTCGCGCACTGGCCAACTATATCTTTGCCAAGCCCGGCGGCCGCGCACCGAGCGAAGCGAGCGACGAAAAGATCGCGATGACGGTGCCGGTGAGCGCAGCAGGCGAAGACAGCGGGTCATGGCGCATCCGCTTTGTCATGCCCGCGGCGCAGACGCGCGAAACGCTGCCGCAGCCCGCGGCCGGCGTTGCCATCGCCAAACAGCCCAAGCGGCACATCGCGGCGATCCGGTTCGCCGGGCGAGGCACCGACGCAGAGCTCGTCTCGGCCAAGCGCAGCGAGCTCAAGGACTGGGTAGACGAACGCGGTTACAAGAGCATCGGCGATCCCGAATACGCCTATTACAATGCGCCGATCGTCCCTGGACCGCTGCGCCGCAATGAGGTGTGGATCGCGATCGAGGCGCCGTGATAGACCCCGCTCTATGAGCGGTACCCACGACCATTCCCACGCACACGGCGCGCCCACCAGTTTCGGGCGCGCCTTTGCGTTGGGCATCGCGCTCAACGTCGTTTTCGTTGCGATCGAGGCGGGCTACGGATTTTTCAGCGGATCGCTCGCGCTGCTCGCCGATGCGGGACACAATCTGTCCGACGTGCTCGGTCTGGTCGTCGCCTGGGGCGCGGTCGTGCTCGGCAAAAAGGCGGCGACCGATCGCTTCACCTACGGCTATCGCCGCAGCTCGATCCTGTCGGCGCTGTTCAACGGCGTGTTGTTGCTCGTTGCCGCGGGCGCGATCGCGCTCGAGGCGGTACAGCGGTTCAGCGATCCGCAGCCGGTTCCCGGAGCGACGATCATGATCGTCGCGGGGATCGGCATCGCGATCAACACCGCGACCGCCCTGTTGTTCGTGCGCGGGCGCAAGAGCGACATCAACATCAAGGGCGCGTTCCTCCACATGGCCGCCGATGCGGTCGTGTCGGCCGGCGTGGTGATCGCCGGACTGGGGATCGTCTATACCGGCGCGACGTGGATCGACCCGGTGACCAGCCTGGCGATCGTCGCGGTCATCTTGTGGAGCACCTGGGGCCTGCTGCGCGATGCGATCACGATGTCGCTCGACGCGGTGCCAGCCGATATCGACACCGGCGAAGTCGAGGCGGCGCTGCTCGCCATGGACGGCGTCGCGCGCGTCCACGACCTCCATATCTGGCCGATGAGCACGACCGAGACCGCGCTGACCGCGCATCTCGTCCGCCCCGGCCCGGCGAGCGACGATGCCTTTCTGTGCGCGGCGTCCGATATGCTGCACGACCGTTTCGGCATCGCGCACGCGACGCTGCAGGTCGAGCGCGACGAGCTGCGCTGCCGGTTGCACGCCACCAACGGGTGCTGAACCTCCCGCCGGCGGGAGACGGCGCTATTTCATCGCGTCGAGCTGTTCGATGCTGGTGACGGCGCTGCACGTGTCGGCTGCGCCGCCGCCGCCGCCCGAGAGCGCGCCTGCAAGGAAGAAGCCCCCGACGACGAGGACGATGAAGCCGCCGGCAACCCAGCCGAGATATCGGTCGATGAAGGTCTTGATCGGTGCTCCGAAGAAATAGAACAGTGCGCCGACGAGGATGAACTGGAAGCCGCGGCTGGCGATGCTGGCCCACAGGAAGGTGAACAGGTTGAGGTGGATGAAGCCCGCCGTCAGCGTGATCAGCTTGAACGGGATCGGCGTCGCGCCCTTGATCAGGATGAGCTCCCAGCCATATTCGCGCAAATAGCAGGCCGCGCTGGGGAAGCTCGACGCGAGGCCGAGCGCGCCCAGGATCTGCGTCCCGACCGCCTCGAACACGAAATAGCCGATGGCATAGCCGAACAGCCCGCCGAGCACCGAGGCGATCGTGCAGACGACGCCGTAGCGGATCGCGGGGTCGGGGCGCGCCAGGCACAT
>CAZHWG010000271.1:0-3029 GCA_964535925.1 uncultured Sphingorhabdus sp. | reverse complement strand
AAAGCCGGCCGCGAAGAAGCCCGCGTCTAGCCGCAAGCCTGCTGCCAAGCCGAAGAAGGAGGGATAACCGATGGCTGACCTCCTCGAAGAAATGGCCGGCGAGCGTGACGCGGAAGACCCGACGATTGGCGATACCGAGATCCAGAACTACACGATCAACTTCGGGCCGCAGCACCCGGCGGCGCACGGCGTGCTGCGCATGGTGATGGAGCTCGACGGCGAGATCGTCGAGCGGATCGATTGCCATGTCGGCCTGCTCCATCGCGGCACCGAAAAGCTGATCGAGTACAAGACCTACCTCCAGGCTTTGCCCTATTTCGACCGGCTCGATTATTGCTCGCCTTTGTGCATGGAGCACAGCTACGTGCTCGCGATCGAGAAGCTGCTCGATCTCGAAGTGCCGCTGCGCGCGCAATATCTGCGCGTGCTTTTCGCCGAGCTGACGCGCATTTCGAACCACATGCTCAACATCGGGTCGCACGTCATGGACGTCGGCGCGATGACGCCCAATCTGTGGGTGTTCGAGCTGCGCGAAGACTGCATGAACTTCTTCGAGCGCGTCAGTGGCGCGCGGATGCACAGTGCCTGGTTCCGCCCCGGCGGCGTCCACCAGGATGCGCCGCTGAAGCTGCTCGCCGATATCGGCGACTGGGTCGATACGCGCCTGCCCAAGCTGTTCGGCGACGCGATGAGCCTCGTCATCGACAACCGCATCTTTAAACAGCGCAACGTCGACATCGCCGTGGTCAGCAAGGACGATGCGGTCCGCTGGGGCTTTTCGGGTCCGATGCTGCGCGGATCGGGCATCGCGTGGGATTTGCGCAAGTCGCAGCCTTACGACGTCTACGACCGGATGGATTTCGAAGTGCCCGTCGGCACGCGCGGCGACTGCTATGACCGCTTCATGGTCCGCGTTCAGGAAGTCTATCAGTCGGCGAAGATCATCAAGCAGTGTCTCGCCGAAATGCCCGAAGGCCCGATCGCCAGCCTCGACCGCAAGGTGGTGCCGCCCAAGCGCGCCGAGATGAAGCAGTCGATGGAAGCGCTGATTCATCACTTCAAGCTTTATACCGAGGGCTTCCACGTCCCCGCCGGCGAAGTCTATGTCGCGACCGAAAGCCCCAAGGGCGAATTCGGCGTGTACCTGATCGCCGACGGCAGCAACAAGCCGTACCGCTGCAAGATCCGCCCGACCGCGTTTTCGCACCTGCAGGCGATGGACTTCATGACCCGCGGGCACATGCTCGCCGACGCGACCGCCATCCTAGGCGCGATCGATGTCGTCTTCGGGGAGTGCGACCGGTGAGTGGATTGAGTGAAGCAATGTGGTTTTGTAGGCGAGTTGGAATGACCCGATTTAGTGTTTGGACTCCACCGCTTTTGGCAGCTTGGTTCATTCATTCGATCTATATCGGCCCCGATGCTCTGCAGCGTGCAGATGTTCTCAACGCGCTTCTTTTGGTCGTGGCAAATATTTCCTTTTGGACTGACGTGATCCGAGACATTCGTAGTCGGGGCTATCGAGACGTGAGATCGATCAATGGCTAACGCACCCCAAATTCCCGATGAGGCCGAAACCCGCGCGCGTTGGGGCGCGTTTGCGTGGACTCCCGAAAACGCCAGGGAAGCGCAGCGCCATATCGACAAATATCCCGCCGGGCGGCAGGCTTCGGCGGTGATGCCGCTGCTCGACCTCGCCCAGCGCCAGGTCGGCGCCGAGACCGATACGCAGGGCTGGCTGCCGATCCCGGTGATCGAGTTTGTCGCGGCACAGCTCGACATGCCCTATATGCGCGTGCTCGAGGTCGTCAGCTTCTACACGATGTACAACATGGCCCCGGTCGGCAAATTCCACGTCCAGGTGTGCGGCACGACGCCGTGCATGCTGCGCGGCTCGGACGACGTCCTCGCCGCCTGCTACGCCAAGGGCATGAAGAAGGGCGCGACGACGCCCGACGGGCTGTTCACGCTGACCGAGGTCGAGTGCCTCGGCGCCTGCGCCAACGCGCCGATGGTCCAGATCAACGACGACAATTACGAAGACCTGACCGAGGCGAGCATGACATCGATTCTCGACGATCTTGCCGCGGGCAAACAGCCGGTGATCGGATCGCAGATCGGACGGCGCACCAGCGAGCAGGTCGGCGGGCCGTCGACGCTCAAGGACATGAAAAAAGAAAACCACGATTATCGCGGGGAATGGGCATGAGTCAGCTCGCCATTATCGTCGTCGCGGTGATCGCCATCGGCATCGCGTGGAAAGTGCTGAAGGGCGTGGTCAAGACCGTCGCGCTGATCGCGATCCTGCTGATCGCCTTCGGCGTCGTTTACGGCGGGGGATTCTAACGTGCTCGCCGACAAGGACCGCATCTTCACCAACCTCTACGGCTTCCAGCCGTTCGGCCTCGACGCCGCGCGCAAGCGTGGCGACTGGGACAATACCAGGGCACTGATGGCCAAGGGCCAGGACGCGGTGATCGAGGATATCAAGGCGTCGGGCCTGCGCGGTCGCGGCGGCGCGGGCTTCCCGACCGGGCTCAAATGGAGCTTCATGCCCAAGGAGCCGGTCAAGGATCGCAACGGCAATCCGCGGCCCAACTTCCTCGTCATCAACGCCGACGAGTCCGAGCCAGGTTCGTGCAAGGACCGCGAGATCATCCGCCATGATCCGCACAAGCTGATCGAAGGCGCGCTGATCGCCGGTTTCGCGATGCGCGCGCGCGCCGCGTACATCTACATTCGCGGCGAATACATCTTCGAAGCCAAGGTGCTCCAGCAGGCGATCGATGAAGCCTATGCCGCCGGGCTGATCGGCAAGAACGCGTCGAAATCGGGCTATGATTTCGACGTCTTCATGCACCGCGGCGCGGGCGCCTATATCTGCGGCGAAGAGACCGCGATGCTCGAAAGCCTCGAGGGCAAGAAGGGCCAGCCGCGCCTCAAGCCGCCGTTCCCGGCGGGCGCCGGCCTCTATGGCTGCCCGACGACGGTCAACAACGTCGAATCGATCGCGGTCGTGCCCACCATCC
>CAZHWG010000270.1:0-3033 GCA_964535925.1 uncultured Sphingorhabdus sp. | reverse complement strand
CGAGCAGCGGGATGGTATCGGCGTCGAGGCCGTTGGCGGGCTCGTCGAGCAGCCAGAGGTCCGCCCCGCTGGCGATCGTGCGGGCGAGCGCGGTGCGCTTGCGCTGGCCGCTCGACAGCAGGCGGACGGGGACGGGGGCGAGGTGGGCGCAACCGAGTGCGGCCAGCGCGGCGTCCACCGCGCCATCTGGAGCACCGTCGAGCCGGGCCCACCAGCCCAGTGCCCGGGCAACGTCCTGTTCGGGATCGAGCCCGGCGCGTTCGTCGGTCAGCGCCACGACCGCGTTTCGGGAAATACCGCCAGCAACCGGATCGAGCAGTCCAGCGGCGAGGCGCAGCAGGCTCGACTTGCCCGCGCCATTGGGTCCCGAGACGAGCAGCGCGTCACCGCCGCGGACGACGAACGACAGGTCTTCGAACAGCGCATTGCCGCCGCGCACGCAGGCGACCGCGTCGAACGCGATCATCGCGCCGCGGCGCGGATCATTGGGCGATTGACGGCTCGTCATGGCAGCGCTCAATAGGGTGCGGCGCGCACGAACGCCAGCGGGAGAACCCAGGATGCCAATCGAGAAACTGTCCGACGCCGCGCGCGAGGCGTTTCTCGCCGCGCACTGCGACTGGCGGCACGATGACGCGCGCGATGCCTTCACCCGCCGTTTCGTCTTCGCCGATTTTTCCGCTGCCTTCGCCTTCATGACGCGCATCGCGCTCCTCGCGGAAAAAATGGACCACCATCCCGAATGGTCGAACGTCTACAACCGCGTCGATATCGCGCTGACGACGCACGATGCCGGCGGCCTGTCGGCGCGCGATGTCGCGATGGCGAAGGCGATCGAGGCATTGCTGGATTAGGCCATCCCGAACGGGAGCTAGGCCTCAATCCGCCTGGTCTTCGAGCCAGTGCATGTCGTCGTCGGAAAAGCCGAAATGATGGCCGACCTCGTGGACGAGAACGTGCGCGACGAGCGTTTCGATGGCGATGCCGCGCTGTTTCGCCTCGGCGAGGATCGGCTGGCGGTAGAGGTGGATCATGTCGGGCATTGCGCCCGAATCGCTGACGCTTTTGATCCCGACGGGCCGCCCCGTGTAGAGTCCAGACAACTGCATCGGGCTGGTCATGCCGAAACCGTCGAGCACGTCGCGCGTCGCGTAATCGTCGACGCGCACGACGACGGGGCCGAGGTGCGCGCGAAATTCGGGCGGCATCGCGTCGATTGCGCGGCGCGCCATCGCCTCCATCTCGTCGGCCGAGGGACCGTCAAAGGGCGGCGGCTGGTTCAATGGCTGCTCCCCGAAAGTTCGGCGGCCTGCTCCATCGCCTTGCGCCGCTTCTTGAGCAGCCACGGCGCCCAGCGCGAGGCGAAGCGCAGTTTCTTCGCGGTCTTGCCGATGACCGTATGGAGCTTGCCGCCATGAACCGCATTCCAGGCGGCGTCGGCGACCTGTTCGACCGGCGTGAATTCGAGGCCCGCGGCGCGGACGCGTTCGCGCGAGGTGCTGTTGGTGCCGCTGACGGTGACGTCGAGCAGCGGCGTGTCGATGAAACTCGGCATCAGCGAGCGCACTTTGATTCCGGCGCCATCGACGCCGCGTTCGGCGAATTCGAGGTCGAGCGCCTCGGTCAGCCCGCGCACCGCGAACTTGGTCGCAGAATAGACCGCGAGACCCGGCGAGCCGAAGATTGCGGCGGCCGAGGCGGTGTTGAGGATCGCCGCGCCGGGCGTCTTTTCGAGCAGGGGAAGCGCGGCATAGATGCCGTTGACGACGCCGGTGAAGTTGATCGCGATCATCCGCTCGGCCTGGTCGGGCGCGAGGTCGGGAAACTGGCCGCCAAGGCCGATGCCGGCATTGTTGAACAACACGTCGAGCCGGTCGCCCGTGGCCCTGGCGAAGTCGGCCAGCGCGTTCGCCCAGGCGGCGCGGTCGCGGACATCCATGACGTGGCTCGACGACCGACCGGCGGGGAGCAGCGCGGCGGTCTCGGCGAGCCCTGCCGCGTTGACGTCGGCGAGCCCGACGAACCAGCCTTCGCGTGCAAAGCGTTGTGCGGTCGCGCGCCCGATGCCCGAACCGCCGCCGGTAATGAAGATTGCCTGTGTCATGTCACCCTCCCTCGTCCTGCCGCGGCAATTGCTGTGCGGTCAGGCGATGTTGGACATGGGGTCGGCGCTTTGGCATGTAAAGCGCGACCGCCGCCAAGGATCGACGAGCCGATGATTATCAAGCAGATGCAACTGGCGGTCATGGCGCTGCTCGGCGCGCTGATGCTGCTCGTGCCGGCTGCCGCGCGGGCCGATGTCGCGGTGACCTTTTACAGCCACGAATTCGGGGACAGTTTCCCGCATGCGTTCATCGTCCTCAAGGGGACGGTCGACGAGACCGGCGAGGTGGTCGACACCAATTACGGCTTTACCGCGAAGAACGTATCGCCCGCGATCCTGTTCGGGTCGGTGATCGGCATCGTCGAAAGCGTCGAGCCCGAATATGTCGCGAGCAGCGACCCGCATTTCACCGTCCATCTCGACGATGCGGGCTATGCGCGGCTGATGGCCAAGGTCGTCGAATGGCGCGACTGGCCGCAGAAAAGCTATAATCTGAACAAGCGCAACTGCGTCCATTTCGCCATGGAGGCGGCCGAGACGGTCGGCCTCAAGGTCAACCGCAAGAGCAAGTTCTTCAAGAAGCCGCGATCGTTCCTCGAAGAGGTCGAAGCGCTCAATCCCGGGGTCGAATCGGTCGAACCGGTCGCCGCCGAATAGGCGCGCGACGGCGCGATGCCGTGCGCGCGCCCATCGGCCTAACTGCCGCTCGTCATGCTCGCGGCCAGGCCCGGCACGAAATCGGCGCCTTCGACGATCTTGCCGCTCGATTCGGATAGCGTCGTGCCGATCGGTTCGGCGCGCCCGCCAAGGCATTTGGCGAGGAAGTTTTCGGCAACCGCGTTGAACGCGATGTTGTTTTCGGGCTTGGCGAAGCCGTGGCCCTCGTCGGGGAACAGGACATAGGTTACGGGGATCCCGCTTGCCTTCAT
>CAZHWG010000269.1:0-3034 GCA_964535925.1 uncultured Sphingorhabdus sp. | reverse complement strand
CGGCAAAGCGCACTTCGAAGGTCGCGCGGTCGGCGAGCGGGCGCGACTGCTCCGACGCCCAGGCACCGAGCTGCGAATCGCGGCTGCGCGATGCGAAATAGGCGTCGGCCTCGGCGTCGGCGACGTGGTCCACCGACCCTTCGATGCGGATCTGGCGGCGCAGCGATTTCCAGTGGAACAGCAGCGCAGCATGGGCATTGGCGGCGAGATCGCCCGCCTTGCGACTGCCCAGGTTGGTATAGAAGACGAAACCGTCGCGATCATAACCCTTGAGCAGCACCATGCGCAGCGACGGTCGCCCGTCGGCATCGGCGGTCGCCAGCGCCATGGCATTGGCGTCGTTTGGTTCGTGTATGCACGCCTCGGCGTACCAGTCGGCGAACAGGGCGAAGGGGTCTGAAGCGGGGGCTGCGGTCATGGTGTGCGCCTTCTAGGACCTCATTGCGCCAGCGTCGAGGCCGCGCTGCGTCGCTCTCGGCGATGATCAACGCGCTTGACCTTTGCCGCCGCTCCCCCACATGCTGGGCCACATACTGGCGCGCCAAGCGCCCCGACCGAAGCGACAGGCAAACAGGAACTTCATGGCCGATCCCTATTCGACACTGGGCGTGGCCCGCACCGCGAGCGAGGCCGAGATCAAGAAGGCCTATCGCACGCTCGCCAAGGAGCTGCACCCCGACAAGAACAAGGGCAACGCCAAGGCGTCCGAGCGGTTTTCCGACGTCACCAAGGCGTACGACCTGCTCACCGACAAGGACAAGCGCGCGCGCTTCGACCGCGGCGAGATCGACGGCGAAGGCAATCCGACCTCGCCCTTTGGAGGCGGCGGGTTCGGCGGCGGCGGATTTCGCGGCCAGCCGGGCGGGCAAGGCGCGGGTCCGGGCGGCTTTTCGCAGGACAATATCGACCTCGGCGACCTGTTCGAGGGCCTGTTCGGCGGCGGCGGCCGGTCGCGCGGTGGCTTCGGCCAGCAGCAGCACCGCAACGTCCCTCCGCCCAAGGGCGCGAACGTCGCCTATCGCCTCGCAATCGATTTTGTCGATGCCGCCACGCTCAGTCCGCAGCGCATCACGCTCGCCGACGGCAAGACGATCGACTTGAAGCTGCCCGCAGGGATCGAGACCGGCACGCAGATGCGCCTGTCGGGCAAGGGCCAGCCCGGCCCCGGCGGCAATGGCGACGCGATCGTCACGCTCGAGGTCAAGGGGCACCGCTATTTCCGCCGCGACGGCGACGACATCCGCGTCGACGTGCCGATCACGCTGGGCGAGGCGGTGCGCGGCGACAAGATCAAGGTGCCGACGGTCGACAAGCCCGTATTCGTGACCGTGCCCGCGGGCACCTCGAGCGGCAAGACGCTGCGCCTCAAGGGCAAGGGCTTCAGCAAGAAGGGCGGCGGCCGCGGCGACCAGCTCGTCACGCTCAACGTCGACCTTCCCGCCGACGACGCCGAGCTGAAGGACTTCGCCAAGCACTGGAAAGATACCCGCAACGTCCGCCACGAGCTGGGCGTATAGGCTTATGAGCGCCGGCACAGTCGACCAACGAGGCGATCCTCCGCCGCCGCTCGGCCCCAAGCCGGCGGACTCCGACGACGTCGAAACGATCGACCGCATCGACCACGCGCTGGCCCATGAAATCGCCGCGCAGGGCCATTCGCCCGAGACCCCCGAGGCGCGCGCCGAACGCGACAAGCGGATGCGCATGATCATGCGCCATGGCTATCGCAAGATCGCGCCGGGCAGCCGATTTTTCACCGTTACCAAGCGCGTCATCGTCGGGACCTATTTCGATGGTTTCATCCACGCCGGCAATCTCGCCTACATGGCGCTGATCGCGCTGTTCCCGTTCTTCATCCTCGCCACCGCCTTGCTAAGCACGTTCGGCCAGACGACGGGCGGGGTCGATGCGATCAACGCGGTGTTTTCGACGATGCCGCCATCGGTCGCCAAAACGCTCGCGGGGCCGGTCAAGGAAGTGCTCGCGGCGCGCACCGGCGTGCTGTTGTGGCTCGGCGCGCTCGTCGCCCTGTGGACCGTCGGCAGCCTGATCGAGACGATCCGCGACATCTTGCGGCGCGCCTACGGGACCAAGTTCTCGAAGACATTCTGGCATTACCGGCTCTATTCGATCGGCATCATGGTCGCGGCGGTATTCCTCCTGATGCTGTCGTTCGCAGCGCAGGTGCTGCTGGCCGGCATCGACCAGTTCTTTTCGCTGGTGCTGCCCGACCAGGTCGATGCCTATTTCCAGATCCTGCTGTCGCGGGGCGTGTCGGCGCTGGGCTTGTTCGTCGCGCTCTATTTGCTGTTCTATTCGCTGACGCCGAAGAAATATCGCGTCCGCGGCTGCCCCAAATGGCCCGGCGCGCTGGCGACGACGATATGGTGGGTCGCGGTCACGCTGGCGCTGCCGCCGCTGTTGCGCGGGCTTTTGGCCTATGATTTGACCTATGGCAGCCTCGCCGGGGTGATGGTCGCATTGTTTTTCTTCTACCTCGTCGGGCTCGGGGTGGTTATCGGGGCTGAACTGAACGCCGCGCTCGCGGAATCGCCCGAAAAGCGCGAAGAGCGTGAAGAGCGCGACAACAAGGCCGACGACATGAACAGAAAGACCGGGGAAACAGAATGAGCGGATTGATGCAGGGGAAACGCGGGCTGATCATGGGGCTTGCCAACGACAAGTCGCTTGCCTGGGGGATCGCCAAGAAGCTCTCCGAAGCGGGCGCCGAGCTTGCTTTTTCCTATCAGGGCGAAGCGCTCGGCAAGCGCGTCAAGCCGCTCGCCGAGAGCCTGGGCAGCGATTTCTGCCTCGAATGCGACGTGTCGGACATGGCTGCGCTCGACCAGACTTTCGCCGAATTGAAACAGCGCTGTGAAACGATCGACTTCGTCGTCCACGCAATCGGGTTTTCCGACAAGAACGAACTGCGCGGGCGCTATGTTGACACCAGCCCAGAGAATTTTGCGGTGACGATGAACATCAGCGTCTACAGCTTCACCGCGGTGGCGCGGCGCGCGCTGGCGATGATGCC
>CAZHWG010000268.1:0-3048 GCA_964535925.1 uncultured Sphingorhabdus sp. | reverse complement strand
GCAAGATCGCCGACGCGTTCGCGAGCAACCGCGAGAGGCTCGCGCGGCAGACGACGCTCGAAATGGGCAAGACCTATGCGAGCGCGCTCGCCGAAGCCGACAAGTGCGTCGCCGCCTTTCGCTATTACGCGACGCGCGGAGCGGAATTTCTCGGCGATACCAGGATCGACCTCGGCGGCGGCAAGTCGGCGACCGCGCGCTGGATGCCGCATGGACCGGTGCTCGCGGTGATGCCGTGGAATTTCCCGCTGTGGCAGGTCGTGCGCTTCCTTGCGCCGACGATCATGGCAGGCAATGTCGCGCTGCTCAAACATGCCAGCATCAGCATGGGCACCGCGAAATTGATGGAGGAGGTGGTGCGCAAGGCCGGGGCACCCGAAGGCTTGTTCCAGGCGCTGGTGATCGGATCGCAGCCGGTCGAGGCCATCATCGGCGACGATCGCGTCGTCGCGGTGACGCTGACCGGGAGCGAGGGCGCCGGGCAAGCTGTCGCACAGGCAGCGGGCAAGGCGCTCAAGAAGGTCGTGCTCGAACTCGGTGGCTCGGACCCGTTCATCGTCATGCCGTCGGCCGATCTCGACGCCGCAGTCGAGACGGCAGTCAAGGCGCGTATCCAGAACACCGGGCAAAGCTGCATCTGCGGCAAGCGGATGATCGTTCACCGCGATATCTACGCCGATTTTCGCGATCGCTTCTGCGAGGCGATGCAGGCGGTCACTTGGGGCGATCCGTTTGACGAAAAGACCGACATGGGTCCGCTGTCGAGCTTCGATCAGCGCGATACCGTGCTCGGCCAGCTCGACAAGCTCAAGGCCAAGGGGGCGAAGCTGTTGTTCGGCGGCGAAGCGGTGGGCGATCGCGGCGCATTCATGACTGCGGGCGTGCTCGTCGATGTGCCAGTCGACGACCGAATCGCGCACGAAGAACTGTTCGGTCCGGTCGCGATGCTGTTCGAGGCGAGCGATGCCGAGGACGCGTTGCGAATCGCCAATAGCGTGCCGTTCGGGCTCGGCTCGGCGGTATTCACCAACGACGCCGACGAGCAGGCGCTGTTCGCCGACCGGATCGAGACCGGGATGGTCGCGATCAACCAGATGCTCGCCTCGGCGCCCGAAGCCCCGTTCGGCGGGATCAAGCGTTCGGGCCATGGTCGCGAGCTGGGTCCGTGGGGCCTGCACGAGTTCATGAACTTGAAGACGATTACGCGCGCCGCCTAGATAGCGAAAGCCTCCGCCAGTGCAGCGAGCGTGCGCTGCCAGGCCAGGTTCGCCGCTTCGGGCGCATAGCGCGCGAGGCTGGTGTCATTGTGGAAGGCGTGGTTGACGCCGTCGTAGAGATTGACCGTCACCGGCTTGCCCGCCGCTTCGAGCGCCTCGGCAAATGGCAACGCGGTGCTGTTGACGCGATCATCAAGACCGGCGAGCTGCATGGTGACCGGCGCTTCCACCCTGGCCGCCAGCGCGGGGTCGGGGGCAGAGCCGTAGAAGGGTATCGCGGCCGCGATCTGGCCCCCCGCATGCACCGCCAGGCGGAGCGTCATGCCGCCGCCCCAGCAAAAGCCGGTGACCGCGACGGGTGTTTTTTCGGCTGCGCCCAGAAAGGCGATCGCGTCCATTGCGTCGCGCGTCGACTGGGCCGGGTCGAGCTTGCCGATCGCCTCTCGCGCGGCATCCTCGTCCGCGGGCGTGCCGCCGACCGGGGCGAGGAAATCGAGCGCCAGCGCGGGATAGCCCGCGACCGCGAACCGCCGGGAAACGTCGCGGATATGCTCGTTCAGTCCGCGGTTTTCGTGGATGACAAGCACCGCTCCGCTATGCTTCGGGCCGCCCAGCGGCCGCGCCAGATATCCCGATTGCCGACGGCGGCCGGCGCTTGTCCACACGACCGTCTCGGCCTCCACGCGCGAAGGATCGATCGTCTGGGCATGGCTATCATCGGCGCGGATGACCGCGATGACCGCGCCTGCCGCCGCGACCGAACCCGCCAGCGCCGTCATCCGTTGCAGGAAGCTGCGCCTGCCGATCTCGCCGTGCGTGAATCGGTCGTAAAGCGCGATTTCCTGCTCCGAAGGGACCGGGGCGCCGGTCATGCTATTAGGTCGTGCTGGTCTGTTTGGCCGAAGGCTTTTTGGGCTTTTTCGCCGCAACCTTCTTGCGCTTGGGCGGCGCGGGCGCGATTTCGAAGGTCGGCTGGCCGTCCTTCATGCGAACATGGACCTCGCCGCCGTTGACGAGCTTGCCGAACAACAACTCCTCGGCGAGCGGCTGCTTGATCTTTTCCTGGATCAGCCGGCCCATCGGACGCGCGCCGTAGAGCTTGTCGTAGCCCTTGGCGGTCAGCCATTCGCGCGCATCGTCGTCGAGCTTGATGTGGACGTCGCGATCGGCGAGCTGGAGCTCGAGCTGGAGGATGAACTTGTCGACCACGCGCGCAACGACTTCGGGCGGCAGATAGCCGAACGGAACGATCGCATCGAGCCGGTTGCGGAATTCGGGCGTGAACATCTTCTTCACCGCCTCTTCCTGGACGTCGTCACGCGACATGTCGCCGAAGCCGATGCTTTCGCGTGCCATGTCGCTGGCACCGGCGTTGGTCGTCATGATCAGGATGACATTGCGGAAGTCGACGGTCTTGCCGTGGTGATCGGTGAGCTTGCCGTTGTCCATCACCTGCAGGAGGATGTTAAACAGGTCGGGGTGCGCTTTCTCGATCTCGTCGAGCAGCAAGACCGAATGCGGCTGTTGATCGACCGCGTCGGTCAGCAGGCCGCCCTGGTCGTACCCGACATAGCCCGGAGGCGCGCCGATCAGCCGGCTGACCGAATGGCGTTCCATATACTCGGACATGTCGAAGCGCTGCAGCGGAATGCCGAGCACCGCCGACAGCTGGCGCGCGACCTCGGTCTTGCCGACGCCGGTCGGGCCGGTGAACAGGTAGTTGCCGATCGGCTTGTCGGGATCGCGCAGGCCGGCGCGGCTGAGCTTCATCGCCGAGGCGAGCCGGTCGATCGCCGCATCCTGGCCGAACACGACGCGCTTCAGGTCGGTC
>CAZHWG010000267.1:0-3049 GCA_964535925.1 uncultured Sphingorhabdus sp. | reverse complement strand
CGGTGAAATGTTCGAGCGCCATCGTCACGATCAGGTTGGCGATCGGCGGGCGGCCCTTGGTCAGTTCGAGCGATTCGACGACCTGCTGTTCGATCCGGGTCACGTCATAGCCGGCATCGGCGACGCGGCGGTTGAACGCAAGATGCTCGCGGCTGTGCATCACTTCCTGCTTGGTGAAGGCGCGGATCTCACGCGCGAGCCGGTCGGGCGTACCGTCGCGGAATGCCTTGACGCTCTCGACGAAAAACGCCTCGCCCTTGGGGAAGGTCAGCGACAAGGCATTGTAAAAAGCCGTCGCGAAGGGATCGTTGCCATGCCACCATCTTTGTTGCACGGTCTCCTGGTCGCGCCCGAAGCGGCGGTCGCGGGGCGTGATGGTAAGGTCGGCGGGGGTCATGGCTCTGCTCATCCTTCGTATCTGGAGTTAACTGACACAAATGTCAATAGAGCGCAAACGCCTGACCCCAACGGAAAGCCGCTCTGCCGCGCTGGTCGCAGCGCGCGCGCTGCTGATCGAGGCGGGTCCGCAGGCGGTCACGCTGAAGGCGGTCGCCGGGCGGATCGGCCGGACGCATGCCAACCTCCTCCACCATTTCGGCTCGGCATCGGGCCTGCAAAAGGCGCTCGCCGACTATATCGGCGAGACGGTCTGCGCGGCGATCGGCGCAGCGGTCATGCGCACGCGCAGCGGCGAGGGCAGCGCGCGCGACATCGTCGACCTGACCTTCGACGCGTTCGACAAGGAAGGCGCCGGGGCGCTCGCCTCGTGGATGCTGGTGTCGGGCAACGAGGACGCGCTCGATCCGATCGTCGAGCGGATCCATGCGTTGGTCGACGACCTTGCCGAAACCGGCCATGACGACGTCGCGCTCCACGACGACACGCTGTCGCTCGTCCTCACCGCGCTCGGCGACGCGCTGATGGGCGAGGCGATGGCCGCCTCGCTCGGCCTGCCGCGCACGCGCGCCCGCGAACTGGCGACCGCCCAGCTCGAAGCTTCGCTGGTTCGCTGGAAAGGCGAGACGGCTTAAACTCTCGCGCAAAAGAAAAGGGCGACCCGCAGGCCGCCCCAATCATCAGCTATCGCAGCGGGTCCGAATCAGGCGGCGCCCATCGCGTGCTTGAGCTGGCTCATCTGGTCGTGGCCGCGCTTTACCGAGGTGTAGCAGTCTGCGATGCACGTCTTGGTATCGGCCGACAGATCGTCGTCCTTGAGCGCGTCCTCGTACTTCGACTTGATATGGTCCTCGCCGCGTTCGACTTCGGCGACGACGGCGTCGTCGTCGCGCTTGCCTGAGACGGCGTCGCGCAGCGACAGGAAGACGCGGTGTGCGCCCGCCAGGATCGTGCCGTCGTCTTCGGGGTTGCCGCCGGCTTCGCGGACCTTGGCCTGCATCGTGCGGACGACTTGCTCGCGTTCGTTGGCGCGCGCGCGGAAGGTTTCGGCGAGCGTGGCATGATCGGCCTTGTCGGCGGCCTCGCGATAGCCGTCGACGCTGTCGAGCGTGGTCGCGATCAGCGAGTTGAGCGTGCGCGTGTCATGGTCGGTCGTCATGATTAATCTCTCCTGTAGTGAATGACTTAGTGCCTCTCCTTTCAACGAGCATGGCGGCAAAAGTTTCCCTGGAGCTCACGAAAATCGTCGCACTTGCAAGATCATCGTCCGCCGACGCGCGGACCGCTGGTCAAAACCGCACATTTGGCCTAAACGCGCGCCATGCATTTTCTCGATCAAGCCAAGATTTTCGTAAGCTCCGGCGCGGGCGGCGGTGGCGCCGTGTCGTTCCGCCGCGAAAAGTATATCCAGTATGGCGGTCCCGACGGCGGCAATGGCGGCAAGGGCGGCGACATCATCTTCGAGGCGGTCCAGGGCCTCAACACACTGATCGACTTTCGCTACACGCAGCATTTCAAGGCACCGCGCGGCAAGGGCGGCATGGGCCGCGACCGCACCGGCGCGGGCGGCGACGATCTCGTCATCAAGGTGCCGGTCGGTACGCAGGTGCTCGCCGATGACGAGGAGCGCAGCCTGATCGTCGACCTGACACGCGTCGGGGAGCGCGTGAAGCTGCTCCGCGGCGGCGACGGTGGCCGCGGCAACGCCAGTTACAAGAGCTCGACCAACCGTGCTCCGCGCCAGCACGAGCCGGGCTGGCCGGGCGAGGAACAGTGGGTCTGGCTGCGGCTGAAACTGCTCGCCGATGTCGGCCTTGTCGGCCTGCCCAATGCGGGCAAGTCGACCTTCATCAACGCGATCACCAATGCCAAGGCGAAGGTCGGGGCCTATCCCTTCACGACGCTGCGCCCGCAGCTCGGCGTCGTCGGGCACAAGGGCCGCGAATTCGTCGTTGCCGACATACCCGGTCTGATCGAAGGCGCCGCCGACGGCGCCGGGATCGGCGACCGCTTCCTCGGGCATGTCGAGCGTTGCCGCGTGCTGATCCACCTGGTCGATGCCCATGGCGCCGACCCCGTCCTCGCCTGGCAGACGGTCCAGACCGAGCTCGCCGCCTATGGAGAAGGCCTAGAGAGCAAGCCGCAGATACTGGCGCTCAACAAGTCGGACCTGCTCGACGACGAACTGATGGCAGCGGTGACGCAGGACCTCAAGGCGGCGGGCGCGCCCGATCCCTATCCGCTGTCGGGTGCGACCGGCGCGGGGCTCGAACCGATCCTCGACCAGGTGCTCGGCTATCTGCCCGATTCGAGCTCGATCGAAATGCCGACCGAGGCGCAGGACGACGATGGCGAGACGGCGGCGTGGTCGCCGATCTGAGCTGATGCCGGCCGATCCGAAGAAAGTGATCGCACTGACCGGCGCGACGGGCTTCGTCGGATCGACCCTGCTCGACCGTGCGATCGCCGCGGGCCATGAAGTGCGGGCGCTGACCCGCCGACCGCAACCGCGCCGCGACGGCGTCACCTGGATCGCCGGTGCGCTCGACGATCATGCCGCGCTGGCCGCGCTGGTCGACGGCGCCGATGCGGTCGTCCATGTCGCCGGGGCGGTCAATGCGCGCAATCGTGCCGGTTTCGCCGCCGCCAATAT
>CAZHWG010000266.1:0-3050 GCA_964535925.1 uncultured Sphingorhabdus sp. | reverse complement strand
GACCGCGTTGCTCGACAGCCTGTCGGACGATCCGCGCGCGACGCTGACCGCCGGGCTGACCGATGCCGGCCAGGCGATCAATCACCTGCGGCTCGTGGCCGCGCTCGGCAAGCCGGCGGGCTTTTTCGATCCGGCCAATCCCGCCGGACTGCAACCGCGCGTGCCGAACGAAGACGCCAAACCCGACGACGAGCCCAAATTCGGCGAACGCTCGCCGCTGCTCTCGTTCGCCAACACGGACATGGCCTTTTCGGGCGACCTGCTCGTCGCGGGCAATTACCATGGCTTCAACGCCTATCGCCTGGGCAAGGACGGCGTCCCGCGCCTGGTCAGCTCGGTCGTCTGCCCCGGCGGCCAGGGCGATGTGTCGATCGTCGGCAACCTGCTCCTGATGAGCGTCCAGGACAATCGCGCGCGGACCGACTGCGGCCTGCAGGGCGTCAACGAAAAGGTCAGCAAGGAGCGCTTCCGCGGCCTGCGCATTTTCGACATTTCGGACATCACCCGCCCCGTCCAGGTCGGCCAGGTCCAGACGTGCCGCGGATCGCATACCCATTCGGTCGTCCAGAAGACCGCAACCTCGCTGATCGTCTATAATTCGGGTACCTCGCGCGTTCGCGACGAGGACGAACTGGCGGGCTGCATCGGTGACGTACCGGGCGACGAGCGGACCGCCTTGTTTCGCATCGATGTCATCGAAATCCCGCTGGGCGATCCATCGAAGGCTCGGATCATCGACAGTCCCGCGGTGTTCGCCGATCCCAAGACCGGGCGTCTTGCCGGCCTCTGGCAAGGCGGCGATCATGGTGACGATACGCAGCGAACCAGCCGTACCGACCAATGCCACGACATCACGGTATTCCCGACCAAGAACATCGCGGCGGGTGCCTGTTCGGGCAATGGCGTGATTTTTGATATCTCCGACCCACGCAAACCGAAACGGATTGACGAGGTCGTCGACAAGGGGTTCGCCTACTGGCATTCGGCGACGTTCAACAACGACGGAACGCTGGTCCTGTTCACCGATGAATGGGGCGGCGGCGGGCGGCCGCGCTGCCGTGCATCGGATCCCCAGAACTGGGGCGCCAACGCGATCTACGAAATCGTCGACGGCAAGCTCGAATTCCGTAGCCTTTACAAGCTCTCGGCGCCGCAGGGTGACAAGGAAAATTGCGTCGCGCACAACGGATCGATCATCCCGGTCCCCGGACGCAACATCTTCGTCCAGGCCTGGTACCAGGGCGGGATATCGGTGATGGATTTCACCGATCCAAAAAATCCCTTCGAGATCGCGTATTTCGACCGCGGACCTGTCGACAAGGATCAACTCGTCACGGGGGGATACTGGTCGGCCTATTGGTACAAGGGGCGGATCTATGCGACCGAGATTGCGCGCGGCCTCGATGTCTTCGCGCTCGAGCCGAGCGAGTTCCTCTCGGCGAGTGAAATCGCCGCGGCAGAACGCGCCGACCAGGGCGGATCGTTCAATCCACAGCAACAATTCCCGGTGACCTGGCCAAAGAAATAGGGGCCAGGTTTTTCAGTGCCGAGGCATTCGCCGGGCCTACCGCCCGGCGAATGCCTCGGCGCGCGCGATCAGGCGCTCTGCCTGGACGAGGTGCGGGCGGTCGATCATCTTGCCGTCGAGTCCGATCGTCCCTGCCTCGGGCTGGGCGGCGAACGCCTCGACGATTCGCCGCGCAGCGTCGATCAAGGCGGGCGACGGGAGATAGGCGGCGTTGATGACCGCAACTTGCGCGGGGTGGATCGCCAGCCGGCCAGTAAAACCTTCGATTGCGCTCCGTTCGGAATCGGCGCGCAGGCCGTCGCCGTCGCGAAAATCGGCATAGAGCGTATCGATCGCCTGGACGCCTGCCGCATGCGCGGCGAGCAGGGTGAGCGACCGAACGATGCGAAACGTCTCGTGAAACCTGCCATCGGGCCAGCGATTGCCCGAGGCGCCGATTGCCGCGCCGAGGTCTTCCGCCCCCCAGGTCAGGCCCGCAAGGCGCGGATCGGCAGCGGCGGAATAGTCGCCGAGCGCGAACACCGCGGCAGGCGTCTCGGTTGCGACCGGGAGGATTCCGCCGGGTACTTCGCCAAGCTCCTTGCCAAGTACGGCGACGTCCTCGGGACCGCTACATTTCGGCAGCATATAGCCGTCGGGCCGGGCATCGACGATGGCAGCGAGATCGGCGCGCCAGTCATCGCCGTCGAGCGGGTTGATCCGCACCCACAACTGGCTCGCACGCTCGCGACCGGGGCGCTGCTTAAGAATTTCGGCGGTCAGTTCTCGCGCAGCCGGCCGCGCCGCGGCTGCGACCGAATCCTCGAGGTCGATGATGATCGCGTCGGCGCCGCAGTCATCGGCCTTGGCGAGCTTCTTCGCGCTGTCGCCGGGGATGAACAGCCAGCTGCGCGGTTCGGCGTGACGTGTCGCCGCCATCATCAACCGGCGGGCTTGTTGTGAATGAGGCCGCTGCGTTTGCAGATACCGACGAGCTCGTCGCGCTGGTTGTAGGCACGATGTTCGAAGACGACGATCCCCTGCCCCGGTCGCGATTTCGAAGGCCGCGTTTCGAGGATTTCGGTCTCGACGCGGATCGTGTCGCCGTGGAAAAGTGGCTTGGGAAAACGCACCTCGTCCCAGCCGAGATTGGCAACTGCGGTGCCCATCGTCGTTTCGCCGACCGAAATGCCGACCATGAACGAGAGGGTCAGGCAGCTGTTGACGAGCCGCTGGCCATATTCGGTCTGCGTTCGGCAATATTCCTCATCGAGATGGAGGGCCGCGGGATTGTGCGTCATTGCCGAGAAGAAGACGTTGTCCGCCTCGGTGATTGTCCGACGGATCGGGTGCTGGATGACGGTTCCGACCGTCATTTCGTCGAACCATAGACCGGGCATGGCAATCCTTTTCAAGTTCGTTACTCAAGGCATTAGAAACAGGCGTTCTTCTGACCACAGTAAAGCCGTCCTCGGGACGGCTTTACTGTGGTGGGCCCGGAGGGACTCGAACCCCCGACCTAGCCGTTATGAGCGGCCAGCTC
>CAZHWG010000265.1:0-3077 GCA_964535925.1 uncultured Sphingorhabdus sp. | reverse complement strand
GAGGTGCCGTCGGCCGAGACGATACGGGTCACGCGTACGTGATCGCCGGGCAGGCGCTTCCAGACCGGGAGTAGCAGCCCGGTTGCAAGGTGCACCCGTTCGCGGACCGGCTCCTTGGCTGCTTCGATCTCTTCCGCGCGCCAGAGACGTTCGAACGAAGCTGGATCGATGGCCGCCCAGGCGCTTTCGGCGAGCGCCTCGCGGGTCCAGTTGGCGGATTTGAGCGGACGCAGCAGGCGCCGCCGCTCGATCACACTGCCGTCGTCGGCAATCACACGGCGCGCGGGAACGCTAAGCGCGACCCGGCCCGAGCGGGCATTGTGGAGTGGTATGGCACCAGGCGAGCCAATGTCATGCAGCCGCGCGAGCCGCTCGAAGCGGAGTGGCCGCAGGTGCCGCTCGATCTCCAGCGAGAGGAGGCGGGTTTCGGCGCCGGTCAACGGGTCGGTCCGAAGGATCTGATCCGAAATTGCTCGACAGCTGTCGACCTTGAGCGTTTCGAGCCCGAGATCGAGTGTTCCAGCTTCTCGCGCAGCCTCTACGCGCGCCTCGATGAGGGCGAGGTACTCGTCAAAGATCGCGTTCTGCAGCGCGATCGGCAGAGCGAGCACGCGATTGAGCCAGCGTTGGATCGACGGAAGGTCATCCGTTAAGGCGCCCTCCGGGCCCTCGAGCCGCAAACCTGTCCGGCGCACAAAGCCGGCAAAGTTCGTAGCCTCAAGCTTGCCGTCGTAGAGCAGATGGAACCAGCGGGTCAGCGCGTCTCTGGCGTAATCGCTTTCCAGATTGTCCGCCGGATCGAACAGGTTCTGTCCACCCGTTTGCCGCTGTCCGCGGGTGAGTGCGCCGAGGCTGTCGAGCCGCCGCGCGATCGTCGAGATGAACCGCCGCTCACCCTTCACATCCGTGGTCACAGGTCGGAACAGCGGCGGGGAAGCCTGGTTGGTGCGATTGGTCCGCCCCAGCCCCTGGATCGCGTTGTCAGCGCGCCACCCCGGTTCGAGCAGGAAATGCACGCGCCGCTGCCGGTTCTGGCAATCGAGGTCGGCGTGATAGGAACGGCCCGTCCCGCCGGCGTCAGAAAAGACGAGGATGCGCTTGGTGCCATCCATGAAGGCCTGAGCCTCGGCAACATTGGCAGATCCACCGCGGCGCTCGAGCCGTTGCTGTCCGTCCCGCCCCAGGACCAGTCGTCTCGTCCTGCCCGTCACTTCGGCGACGCTGGAGGTCCCAAAGTGTTCGATGATCGCATCAAGCGCGGTTGCGATCGGCGGCAGGGCGCAGAGCTGTTCGATCAGCGCATCGCGCGCGGCGACGGCGCGTGGACACATGACCGGATTGCCATCGTCGTTGCTCATCGGTTCGGAACGCAGATTGCCGTCTTCGTCGGTGAAGATCTGCATCAGGCGAGTGGGGAAGCTCTTTGCGAGATAGTCGATGACATACTCGCGCGGCGAAAGGTCGATATCGAGCGCTTCGCGTTCCTCGGGAGTGAGGTCAGCCAAGCGGCGGTCGAGCATCGCCTCGGCCGTCGAGACCAACTGCACGACGACCGAGTGGCCCGCCGCAAGCGACTCCTCCATCGCGGGGACCAGACTCGGGAGTTTCATCGAGAGCAGGAGTTGAGCAAAGAACCGCTGCTTGGTGCCTTCGAAGATCGAAAGCGCGGCAGCCTTCGCGTTGCGGTTGAGCGTATCGCCGCTGTCCTCGTCGACGATCCGCGTCGCGTGAAGCGCCTCATCGAGATTGCGATGAATGATCGCCCAGGCCTCGGCATAGGCATCGTAGATCGCGACTTGGGCATCGGTCAGACGGTGCTCGAGGATTTCGTACTCGACTCCCGCGAAGGACAGGGCGCGGGAGAGGTAAAGTCCCTGAGCCTTGAGATCCCTGGCGACGAGCTCCATCGCCGCGACACCGCCTGCCCGGATTTCGGTCGTGAACGCCTCATATGTCGGGAAAGCGGTTTCGGCTCCCCACAAGCCGAGGCGGGTCGCATATCCAAGGTTGGAAATGTCCGAAGCGCCGGTAGCCGAGGCGTAGAGGATCCGGGCGCGAGGAAGCCGGTTCTGCAGTCTTAGTCCAGCCATGCCCTGTTCGGAGCCTTTCGAAGCGCCGCGCGTATTTCGGCTGCCTATGGCGTTGGCCATCGCGTGGGCCTCATCGAACGCGATCACGCCTTCGAAATCATCGCCAGTCCAAGCGAGGAGCTGGTCAAGCCGCGTATCGTCTGCGCGGCCCGAGCGAAGCATCGGATAGGTAATGAAGAGGATGCCCTGGGACCAACGCACCGGTACTCCAAGCTTCCAACCGGAGAGTGGCTGAATGTCGAGGCGCATGCCGCCGAGTGCTTCCCAGTCGCGGCGGGCATCCTCGAGCAGCGCCTCATTCTTGGTAATCCAGATGTGTCGGCGTTCGCCGGCAAGCCAGCGGTCCATGATCACCGACGCGATCTGCCGCCCCTTTCCGGCTCCGGTGCCGTCGCCGAGGAAGAAGCCCTGACGGTAACGGACGCCATCCTCGGCCTGCTCGAGCGTGGTTCCTTCCTGGGTGGCGCGGAAACGTCCTGGCAGATTGTGCGAAAACGCCTCGCAGGCATAGACGAGCGTTTCGAGTTGGGCTTCGGAAAGCAGTTCGCGTGTTCGCCAGTCGGCGGGGGTTTTTGGGCGCACAGTCGGTATCGGAGCCGCGACCGACCCCATCGCGATGGACTCCACGAGCGGCGTCGGATGGACCGGCGCGCCTTCGATCCGGATCCGACTCGGACGATAGGGAAGATATATCCCTGTCTGCTCCGGAACGGGCGCGGGGTCACCGAGCGTCGCATAGCCGAGCTCTTCGAACGGCTCGCCAGGTGCAGGGCGAGTTGCAAACGGAGCCGCCGGCCGAGCGTTCGCTGGCTTTCTGAAAGGGCCAGTAACAGGCCGCGCGGCCAGCACGGGAATTTCCGGAGTATCGCGAGCGCGCGGCGGGAGCCGGGCGATCAACTCTGCCAGATCGGACAAATCGTCCGCTTCCGCAGTGACCACCGGCTGGTCGTCGACGGCCTTGTCGAACAACACCATGCGCACGCGAAT
>CAZHWG010000264.1:0-3083 GCA_964535925.1 uncultured Sphingorhabdus sp. | reverse complement strand
GCCGACAGTCCGTCCGACGATGCCGGCGACCAGCAGGAATCGAGCGAGGCTCCCGACAATGTTTCGTCGGTTGCGCGCTCGCCCTTGTCGGTCAAGCCCGGAAAACCGCAGGTTGTCTTGCAGCGCGAGGCGCTCGAAGACCGCGTCCGTGGACCCGCGCCCGTCGCTCCGGCCGCTCCCGTTGCTCAAGAAACAGCGGCAGACGTCGCCGAGCCCGAGGCCGCCGAACCTGACGCCGCCGAACCGCTTGCCGTCGAAGCGCAGCTGCCCGAAGCGCCCGAACCGGTCGTGGCCGAAGTTGCTCCCAAGCAGCCGACCCCGCGCCCCGCGGCCAAGCCAGCTGCCGAAGAACCCAGGCAGGCACAGCCCAGCGAGCCGAAAAAATCGCGCCCGCGCGGCACCGCGCGTGCCGCAGGGGCCAAGGCCGCCTTCACGTTGCGGATCGACGCCGATCGCCATCTGCGCCTGCGGCTTGCCAGCGCCGTCACCAACCTGTCGGCGCAACAGATCCTGACCGAGGCGTTCGACGCCTACCTGGAAAGCCTTCCCGAGGTCGAGACGCTGGCTGGCAATGTCGCCCGCCATAACGCCGACAGACACTAGAGGATTATCATGACCCATCTGGCATTCTTGCGAATCGCAGCATCGGGACTTGTCATGAGCGCCGCGTTGAGCGGCTGCTCGGGGGTCGACCTCACTCGCCTGTCGCCCGCATCGAGCGACGCCCAGCTCGCCGCGTCGGCGGGCAAGGCATCGAGCGAATACCAGCGCCTGGCCAGCAAGGGCAACACCGCTGAAGCACTCGTTGCCGCCGAAACGGCGGTCGCCGCCGATCCTTCCAATGCGGCCTATCGGTCGCAGCTCGGCCATGCCTATTTCGCCGCCGGACGCTTTGCCTCGGCGCAGACTGCGTTCGAGGATGCGATGGCGCTCGGCGCGACCGACGGCGGCACCGCCGTCTCGCTCGCGCTCGCGCTGTCGGCCAACGGCCGGGTCAATGACGCGGTCGCAATGCTCGATGCCAATCGCGATCGGATCGTCGAGAGCGACTATGGCCTCGCGCTTGCGCTCGCCGGACAGCCCGAACGCGCGATCATGGTCCTGACCCGTGCCGCGCGCGCCGATGGCGCCACCGCGCAGACGCGCCAGAATCTTGCATTCGCCCATGCCATGACGGGACGCTGGCTCGAGGCCAAGCTGATCGCCGCGCAGGACATGAGCATCGCCAATCTCGACGAACGGATGACGCAATGGGCCGCGCTGGTCCAGACGCCGACGCCGACCCAGCTCGTCGCCGGCCTGATGGGGGTCACTCCCGCCGCCGATCCCGGCCTGCCGACGCGTCTTGCGTTGGTCGACGCGCCCAATGCACAGGCCGCGCTCGCCCAGGAAGCGATCGTCGACATGGCGTCGTACAACACTGCCACCGATGCACCGATGGCCGCCAGCGATGCCGCCTTGAGCGCGATTGCGCCAATCGAATATGCCGCTGCCCAGCCTGTCTGGACGGCACCGGTCCAGGCCGACGAGGAGCCCTATTCGCAGGCGGTTGCCGACCTGCTCGCGCTCACCGAGGCGGCCCAGCCCGTCGCCGAACAGACGACCATGCTCGAACGCGTTGCCGATGCGGCCCCGGCGGTCGCGCCGGCCCCGTCGATGACACCCGCAGCGTCGATCGCCGATGCGCGGACCGGCTGGTCGGTGCAGCTCGGCGCTTTTTCGACCAATGCTGCGGCACGCCAGGCGTGGTCGACCTATTCCAAGCGCTTCGCCGCGCTCGACGGCTTTGCCGCGACGAGCCACCAGGCGCTGGTCAACGGCAAGACCTATTTCCGACTGACCGCCAATGGTCTTGGCACGCGCCAGGCGGCGGCATCGCTGTGCGGCGCGGTCAAGCGCAGCGGCGGGGTGTGCTTCGTGCGCAACCTGACCGGTCGCGAGGATGTCCGCTGGGCATCGCGCGACGACGGACGCAAGTTCGCCGCACGCTAAACCCGAATTCGACCTTCCAAGCGGGTGGGCGGCCTGTCGAGCGATCGACGGGCCGTTTGTCTATGTGCGCCGGGCGCGGGTCAGCAGGTCGAGGCAGGCCATGCGCACCGCGACGCCCATCTCGACCTGTTCGAGGATCAGCGATCGCTTGGGATCGTCGGCAAGCTCGCCGCTGATCTCGACGTCGCGGTTCATCGGGCCGGGATGCATGACGAGCGCGTTCGGCGCGTGCTGTGCCAGCCGTTGGTGCGTCAATCCGTAGGCTGCGTGGTAATCCTCGGTGCTGTCGGGGAAGGCGGTGGCCATCCGCTCGCGCTGGATGCGCAGCATCATCACGATATCGGCGCCCGCCAGCGCGGTATCGAAATCTTCGTACGCCGCGATCCCGTCGGGCAGGCTGGCGGGCATCAGCGACGGCGGCGCGGCGACGCGGACCTCGGCGCCCATCAGCGGCAGCGACAGCATGTTCGACCCGGCGACGCGGCTGTGGCGGATATCGCCGCAAATCGTGACCTTGACGCCATCGAGCCGGCCGAGGTTGCGGCGGATTGTCAGCGCGTCGAGCAAGGCCTGCGTCGGATGTTCGCCGGTGCCGTCGCCGGCGTTGATCACGGGGCAGTCGAGCACGCGCGCGACATCGACCGCGGCACCGACCGCCTCGTGGCGGATGACGACGACATCGGGGCGCATCGCGCCCAGTGTCAGCGCGGTATCGGTCAGGCTCTCGCCCTTCTTGACGCTCGATTCCTCTGGGCGGAAGTTCGACACCTGCGCGCCGAGCCGCTTGCCAGCGATCTCGAACGAGAACAGCGTGCGCGTCGAATTTTCGAAAAAGGCATTGATCTGCGTGAGTCCGGCGAGCCGTTCGTCGGCCTTGCGCTTGCCGCGATTGAACTCGATCCAACCCTCGGCCGTGTCGAGGATCAGCGCGATATCGGCCGCGGAAAGCCCGGCAATGCCGAGCAGGTGAGCGGGGAAGGCGGGCATGTCGGTCATGGTCCAGGCATCTAGGCGGGCGCGCATCAGCGCGTCAACGCGTCGATCGCGCCTTGCAGGATGTAGGCGGCGGCGGCTGAGTCGATGGCCGCATA
>CAZHWG010000263.1:0-3094 GCA_964535925.1 uncultured Sphingorhabdus sp. | reverse complement strand
GGCCTTGGGCGAGCGTCTCGACGAGATCGGGCAGTGTCAGATCGACGGTCACACCGGTAACGCCCGCCGCCTCGAGCGCCTCGACCGCGACCGAGAGAATCTCGCGCGCGGCGGCGACGCTGTCATTGCCGATCAGTTCGGCGCCCGCCTGCAGCAACTCGCGTTCCGGGCGCAATTGCGTCGCCCGCAATTTGAGGATTTGCCCGCCATAGGCGAGCCTGAGCGGCCGCGCGCGATGCGCCAGCCGCGTTGCCGCGATGCGCCCGATTTGCGCGGTGATATCGGGGCGCAGCGCAAGCGTACGCTGCGATACCGGGTCGACGATACGCAACAGATCCCGCGCGCCCTCGGCCTTGAGGCGGCCAAGCAGGCCTTCCTCGAACTCCGCGAGCGGAGGCGAGACGCGCTCATAGCCATATGACGCGACGGTATCGAGCGTATCGCGCAGCAGTCGCGCCGCCGCTTCGGCTTCGGGCGGCAGCCGGTCGCGCAATCCTTCGGGGAGGAGGCCGGGGGGCAAAGCGGACATCGCCAACCCTTAGCGCGCCGCGGCGGTCATTTGAAATCGATCGCTTTGACTTTTTTGACGCCTTCGAGATTGCAGACCTTCCACATCACCGGTTCATCGACGGGCTGATCGACCGAGAGCAGCAGCACCGCTTCGCCGCCGCCGTCGCGTCGGCCGAGGTGGAAGTTGCCGATGTTGACGCCTGCTTCGCCCAGTGCGGTGCCGATGCTGCCGATGAAACCGGGCTTGTCCTCGTTGACGACATAGAGCATCGCGCCGTCGAGATCGGCCTCGATCTTGATGCCGAAAAGCTCGACAAGGCGCGGAGAATGCGGGCCGAATAGCGTGCCGGCGACCGACTTTTCGCCTTCGTCGGTCATCACCGCGACGCGCAGCAGCGTATGATAGACCCCCTCGCGGTCATGACGGATCTCGCGGACGTCGAGCCCGCGCTCGCGGGCCAGATACGGTGCGTTGACCATGTTCACTGTGTCCGAGTGGGCGCCCATGAAACCGGCAAGGACGGCGCCGGTGATCGGCTTCTGGTTGAGCTCGGCGGCAGCGCCCTCGACTTCGATCGAAATACCCTGGACGGCATCATGAGCAAGCTGGCCGACGAGCGAACCGAGCTTCTGCGCCAACGCCATATAAGGCTTGAGTTTCGGCGCTTCGTCGGCCGAAAGCGAGGGCATGTTGAGCGCGTTGGCGACGCCGCCTTCGAGCAGGAAATCGGCCATCTGTTCGGCGACCTGGATCGCGACATTGACCTGCGCTTCGCTCGTCGAGGCGCCGAGATGCGGCGTCGAGATCAGACCCGGCGTGCCGAAAAGCGGATTGGCGGTGGCCGGTTCCTCGGCGAAAACGTCGAGCGCCGCGCCGGCGACCTGACCCGATTCGAGCGCTTCTTTTAGTCCTACTTCGTCAATCAACCCGCCACGCGCGCAATTGATGATACGCACACCGCGCTTGGTCTTTGCCAGCGCCTCCTTCGAGAGGATGCCGCGCGTCTGATCGGTCAAGGGCGTGTGGAGGGTGATGAAATCGGCACGTGCGAGCAGGTCGTCGAGTTCGACCTTTTCGACGCCGAGCTCGACCGCGCGCTCCTCGGTGAGGAAGGGATCATAGGCGACGACCTTCATCTTGAGGCCGCGCGCGCGATCGGCGACGATCGATCCGATATTGCCGGCGCCGATCAGCCCCAGCGTCTTGTGCGTCAGCTCGACGCCCATGAATTTCGATTTTTCCCATTTACCCGCCTGCGTCGAAAGATCGGCTTCGGGAAGCTGGCGGGCGAGCGCAAACATCAGCGCGATGGCATGTTCGGCGGTGGTGATCGAATTGCCGAAAGGGGTGTTCATGACGACGACGCCCTTGGCCGAGGCGGCGGGCACATCGATATTGTCGACGCCGATGCCGGCGCGGCCAATAACCTTGAGATTGGCCGCAGCTTCGAGGATAGTCGGCGTCACCTTGGTCGAAGAACGGATCGCAAGACCATCATATTCGCCGATAATGTCGGCGAGTTCTTCCTTGGTCAGGCCGGGCTTCTCATCGACATCTACGCCGCGCGCACGAAAAATCTCGGCGGCCTTGGGGTCCATCTTGTCGGAAATCAGTACTTTGGGCATGATGAAAACCTTTCTGGCTTTCGTCATCCCAGCTCAGGCTGGGATCTCTGGCCAATGGGATCATCGCTTGCGGCCGGAGATTCCAGCGTTCGCCGGAATGACGGAATGTTAGGAAAGCTCGGCTTTGACCTGCGCATAGGCCCATTCGATCCAGGGCAGCAGCGCCGAAACGTCGCCGGCCTCGACGGTTGATCCGCACCAGATACGCAAGGACGGCGGCGCGTCGCGATAGCCGTTGAAATCGTAGCCGATGTCGCGGTCTTCGAGCAGCTTGACGATTTTCCTGGGGACTGCCGCCTGAACCTCGGCGGACAGGCTTTCGTACCATTCACCCTGGAAGATCATGCAAACGCCGGTGTTGGTGCGTTCGGCCGGATCGGAGACCATGTTGCGCAACCACGGCGTCGCTTCGATCCAGTCGAAAACGACCTTGCTGGCGCGATCGGCGCGGGCGATCAGCTCGCTGCGGCCGCCGATCGATTTCGCCCATTCGAGCGCGGCGATATAGTCTTCAGCGGCGAGCATCGAAGGCGTGTTGATCGTCGCACCTTCGAAAATCGCGGTGTTGATCTTGTCGCCCTTCTTGACGCGAAAGATCTTGGGCAGCGGCCAGGGCGGATCGTAGCTTTCGATTCGTTCGACGGCGCGCGGGCTGAGAATCAGCATGCCGTGCGCGGCTTCCGATCCCATGACCTTCTGCCAGCTATAGGTCGTCGCATCGAGCTTCGACCAGTCCATCTCCTGCGCGAAGATCGCGCTGGTCGCGTCGTTGATCGTGACGCCTTCGCGGTCGGCGGCGATCCAGTCGGCGTCGGGAATTCTCGCGCCCGATGTCGTGCCGTTCCAGGTGAAGACGATGTCGTCGTTCTTGTCGATCGAGGTGAGGTCGGGAATGTCGCCATAGTCGGCGTCGAGCACGGTAAGATCGGGGAGCTTCAATTGCTTGACGGCGTCCTGG
>CAZHWG010000262.1:0-3105 GCA_964535925.1 uncultured Sphingorhabdus sp. | reverse complement strand
CCCGGTCGTGACCACCGGTGAAGGCGAACTGCTGGTCGGATTCGACGAGGCGGCCTGGGCGGCGCGGCTGGGTTGAGCCTCAGTCCTGGCCTTCGCGCGCCAGGGCCGCGAGTTCGCGTCCGCGCGCACGCGCGGCGCGCAGCGTTTCGGTCATCAGGCTGGCAAGCCGCGCATCCTCGTCGAGCACGTCGAGTCCGGCCTGCGTCATCCCGCCGCGGCTGGCGACCTGCGCGGCGAGCTCGGTCGGGGTCAGCTCGCTGATCTCGAGCTGGGCCGCGGCACTCGCCAGCGTCGCGCGGGCGAGGCGCAGCGCGGTCGGTTCATCGAAACCCAGGCGTTCGCCGCCGGCGCGCATCGCATCGACGAAGCGGTAGACGAAGGCAGGGCCCGAACCGGTCAGCGCGGTCAGCGCGTCGAACTGGCTTTCTTCCTCGATCCATTCGACATGGCCGAGCGGCTTCATCAGCCGCGTGATCGTCTTGCGCGCAGCCTGCTTGCCGTCGGCGCCGGCGAGTCCGACGACGCCCTTTCCGGTCCGCACCGGCATGTTGGGCATTACGCGCATCCGCGCGCCGGCGTCGGGAAAACGCGCGCGCAGGTCGTCGATCGTGACACCGGCAAGGATCGACAGGACGATCGTGTCGGGGCCGACCAGGCCGGCGATATCCTCGGCGACGTCGCCGAGCATCTGCGGCTTGACGCCGATCATCAGGATATCGGGATTGGCGGGCGCATCGGCGGGCGTCGTGACGACCTTCACGCCGTTGGCGACGGCCTGGCCACTCGGCCGGATCGCGGTCACCTGCGCGGGATCGAGGCCTGCATCGAGCCAGCGGCCGAGCATCGCGCTCGCCATTTTGCCGCAGCCGAACAGGACAATGTGCTGCCCAAAGCGGGAGAGAGAAGTGGTCATGTCGGGTTCCTGTCGGAAAGTGCGTGCGACCGGCGTCAGGCCTCGCCGCGCGTGTCGATCAGCGATGCACTCAAGGCTTCGGCCGGCGTCTTGCCGCCCCATAGCACAAATTGGAAGACCGGGTAGAATCGCTCGCATTCGTCGATCGCGGTTTCGACGAGCGTCTGCGCCTGTTCGAGCGTCAGCGTCGCGTCGGGACCGAGCAGGACGGCGTGGCGGAACAGGACGATCCCACTCGACGACCACATTTCGAAATGGCCGAGCCACAGTTGCTCATTGACCAGGCCGATGACCTCCCAGACCGGCGTGCGCTTGTCCTCGACAACGCGGACATCGGGAAAGGCGAGCAGTTGCAGCACCTGGTCCTCTTCGCGCCAGATCGCGCGCAATTCGTAGTTCGCCCACGACCCTTGCGTCGTCGCGACAATCTCGTCGTCGCTGACGTGCTCGTGCGACCAGCCGTGCGCCTCGAAATAGACACCGAGCATGTCGATCGGGGCGGCATCGTCTTCATCGTCCGGGAAAAGTTCGTCGCTCATGTCGTTGCCTCAATGCGCCCGTTCAGGCGGCGGGCTTTCCCTTCGGCTTGGCGGCGGCCTTGCGCGATTTTGCAGGCGTCGAGCCGGTCTTGCCCTCGAGCGCGTCGAGCCGCGCCTTGAGGACGTCGACCTCGGCGCGCGCCTTGGCTGCCATGTCCTTGACCGCGTCGAATTCGTCGCGGGCAACGAAATCGAGGCCGCCGATCCATTCGCGCGCGCGGTCGCGTGCCGAGGATTCGGCTTCGCGCCCGACCCCGGCAAGGGTCCCGGCGGCGCCGTTGATGACCTTTGCGAGGTCGTCGAAAAATCGGTTCTGCGATTGCATGTCGTATTTCCTTAAAGCGCGTTCAAAGGTCTATCTGGGTACTCGCGGCGGGCGTGTGAAGTGTTGCGGCATCGGGATTGTCGAGCGCGATGGTCAGGTTGAGCATCGCGGCAAAGCCGAGCCAGACCATATAGGGGACGAGCAACCACGCCGCGGCCTTGCGGATCCGCGCGAACAGGACGGTGATGACGATCGCCGAAACGAGCATCGCGGCGATGATCCAGAACGCCGGCCAGACCTGGTGGAGGCGGAAAAATACCGGCGACCAGGCGAAATTGAGCAGCATGTGGAGGCTGAACAGCGTAATCGCGATCCCGCGTCCGCGCGCACGGCGGGCATTGAGGACCATCGCGATGGCAAGGCCGAGCATCGTGTAGAGGATCGGCCAGACGACGCCGAAGACCCAGCCCGGCGGGGTGAGCGCGGGCTTGACGAGAATGGCGAACCAGTTGTTCTGGTAGCCCGAGTTCGACAGATAGCCCATCGCGCTGCCGACGACGACGATCAGCGGTACGGTGAACAGGGCCCAGCGCAGGTAGGACATGCGCAACTGGCCCGGGGATGCGATCTCGTTCATGGCGTCTCCATTGGGGTTGGCGCGGCGTTGCGCGCGGCGATGAGAAACTCGACATTGCCTTGCGGGCCGGTGATCGGGCTGGGGACGATGCCTAACACGTCCCATCCGACCGAGACCAGCCATTCGCGCACCTCGTCGCAGACGCGCGCATGGACCGCTGCATCGCGCACGACGCCCTTCTTGCCGACCTCGTGGCGTGCCGCCTCGAACTGCGGCTTGATCAGCGCGACGAGCGTTGCGCCGGGCCGCGCGAAGCCGAGCGGGACCTCGAGCACCTTGGCGAGGCCGATGAAGCTCGCGTCGCAGACGATCAGGTCGACCGGTTCGGGAATGTGCACCGATGTCAGGATCCGTGCGCTGGTCTGTTCGTGGACGACGACGCGGTCGTCTTGGCGCAGTTTCCACGCAAGTTGGTTGGTGCCCGAATCGACCGCGAAAACGCGTTTTGCCCCGCGCGTGAGGAGGACGTCGGTAAAGCCGCCGGTCGAGCTGCCGACATCGAGCGCGATCGCGTCGGTCACGCGAATCGCGAAATGGTCGATCGCGTGGTCGAGCTTGAGCCCGCCGCGCGACACCCAGGGATGGTCGCGCCCGCGCACGTCGATCGGTGCGTCGTCGGCGAGCTGCTGGCCCGCCTTGTCGATCCGCCGGTCGCCGGTGAAGACCAGCCCGGCGAGGATCAGCGCCTGCGCGCGCGTCCGGCTCTCGGCGAGGCCGAGGTCGACGATCCGCTGGTCGGCGCGGGTCTTGC
>CAZHWG010000261.1:0-3107 GCA_964535925.1 uncultured Sphingorhabdus sp. | reverse complement strand
CGCCTGGCAAAGCTGATCGACCGGTTGCGCGATCAATATGACTGTATCGTCATCGACTGCCCACCGGGCCTTACCGAAACCGCCGAACAGGTGATGCGCGCCGCCGACCTGATCGTCGTCCCGGTGATCCCGTCGGCGCTGTCGCTGCGCGCGTTCGACGAGGTGATCAGCTTCATGTCGGCCAAACGCGGTCGCCAGGCGCCGATCCTGCCGGTGCATTCGATGGTTGACCTGAGGCGCTCGCAGCATCGCGCGATGCTGGCCGCGCATCCGCGCTGGCCGATCATTCCGATGGCGAGCGTGGTCGAGCGCATGGCAACGCTACGGCGACCGGTCGGCGCGTTTGCAGCTTCGACTCCGGCAGCCAAGGCATTCGGCAAATTGTGGCGCGGGATCGAACGGCGGATCGAACAGCTCCCGGAGCGCCGGCGAGCTTAGCCCGTCTCGCGCAGGATCTGCGTCTCGGCCCCGGGAAGGTGCTGGGCGAACAGTTCGGTGGCGTCGTCGCCAGGCATCGGGCGGCCGAAATAGAAGCCCTGGATCTTCTTGCAGCCCAGTTCGCAGATCATCGCGACCTCGGCCTCGGTCTCGGCGCCCTCGGCGGTGGTCGACATGCCGAGCGCATCGGCCAGCGCGACGACGGCACGGATGATCGCGAGACTCTCGGGTGCCTGGCGCGCCGCGCCCTGGACGAAGCTGCGATCGATCTTGATCGTCGAGAACTGCGTCTTGCGCAGATAGCCGAGCGACGAATAGCCGGTGCCGAAATCGTCGAGACTGAGCGAGATGCCGAGCGCGAGCAATTGCTCCAGCGTCGTCGTACAAACGCCGAAATCGTTGATGAAGACGCTTTCGGTCACCTCGAGCTCGAGCCGCGCAGGCGGCAGGCCCGAATGCGACAATGCCGAGACGACCGAACCAACAAAAGTCGGCTGGAAAAGCTGTTCGGCCGAGACGTTGACCGCGATGCGGACATGGTCGGGCCACAGCATGGCCTGGTGGCAGGCGGTGCGCAGGACCCATTCGCCGATCGCGCCGATCAGCCGGGTATCCTCGGCAATCGGGATGAACTTGGCGGGCGAAACCGGGCCAAGGTCCTTGTTGGTCCAGCGCAGCAACGCCTCGAACCCTTCGATGACGCCGTCGGTGGCGCGAACGACGGGTTGGTAATTGAGGTGGAATTCGCCGCGTTCGAGCGCCTTGCGTAGCGCGAGTTCCATGACGCGGCGTTCCTCGGCACGGGCGTGGAGCGAGGGTTCGTAGCCATAATGGACGCCGCCGCCCTGATCCTTGGAGCGATAGAGTGCAAGATCGGCGCTGCGCGTCAGCAGCTCGATCGAACGGCCGTCGCGCAGGCCGATCGCCGACCCGATGCTGGCGCCGATATAGAGTGTATGATGGTCGATCTGATATGGCTGCGACAGCGTGTGGATGATCTTCTTGGCGAGCGCGTCGATCGTCGTGCGATCCTCGATCTCGTAGATCAGGACGCCGAATTCGTCGCCGCCGAGGCGGCCGCACATGCTATTGGCGTCCATCAGGCTGTGCAGCCTGCCGGCGACCTTGGCGAGCAGGCTGTCGCCGACCTGGTGGCCGAGCGTATCGTTGACCGCCTTGAAGCGGTCGAGGTCGATCATCAGGAAGGCACAGCGGGTGCGCCACTTGGTGCTGTTCTCGATCGCCCGGCCCAGGGCTTCGTTGAGCTGGAGCCGGTTGGGCAGGCCGGTGAGCACGTCATAGCGCGCCAGCCGGTCGATCTTGGCGGCAGATGCCTGTTGCTGCGTCACGTCGGAGCCGACACCGCGGAAACCGGTGAACTGACCGTTCTCGTTGCGGCGCGGCGAAGCTGACAGCTCCCACCAGAGCAGGTCGCCGCCGATCTGGATCGGCACCAGCAGGTTCGAGAAGCTCTCGCGGCGGTGGATCTTGCCGACCAGTTCGTTGAGCGCCTCGGGCAGGTCGCCGGTATCCCATTTGTCGCCGGCGAGAACCTGGAGCAGCGGAACGCCGTTGAGCTCGGCGGGCTTCTTGCCGAAGGTTTCGGCGAAGCGCGGGCTGACCTGGACGAGGCGGCGCGAGGCGTCGATCTGCCATAGCCAGTCGGAGGCACTTTCCTCGTACTCGCGCAGCAGGAGACTGACGGTTTCCTGGCGATCGACCAGCGTGGTTTCGGTCGTGCGGAAGCAGATGAAGTCGCGGCCGAGCTGCAGCGCTGCGGCGAGGCTGACGCCGGTAAAGATCGTGCTGAGGCCCGCCGCCACCAGATTGTCGAGACGCAACAGCATCGCGCTGGCGCCAAGGCCCGATATCAGGAGCGCAAGGAAGGTGGTCGCGGGCAAGGCGGCGAGCAGGACAATCTGGCCGCACATGAAGGTCGCAACGACGATCCACAGGCCGATCGCCGTTCCCGGCGGCAGGCCGGGCGCGCAATAATAGAGCATCGCCGACCACAGGCAGGTGAAGGCGGCACCCATCGCCGCGTCGAGCAGGATCGGCGTACGCGCCTGGTTGGAGGCGCCGCGCATCGGCCGGTTGACCCGGGCATGCCACGACCACCCGGCCAGAATCAGCGAGGCGGCGAGCCATACGCCCAGGGCAAGCGGCGCCACCGCGTCGCGGATCAGGAAGCCGGTCACCGCGGTGATCAGGATCGCCGAGACGCCGCGGACGGCGATTAGCCTGTCGGCATGCGCCATCTGCGCGCTGCGGATGACCCCCCAGTCGATATTTTTCGGCTCGCGAAGCGAGAACAGAACGCCAAGCGTCAGATCGTCGCGGGCGATATCGGTGTCGGCTGAATTTCTCACGCACCCGTCACTAGTGGGTGAAAGTTATAAAAGGGTAATCAAGCGGGTAACTTGTCGATTAAATCGTTTGAGGCTTTTCGGTTAGCTGTTGAAACGATTGCGAAACGACATCGTCGCGCGGCGCTTCGCGATCAGGCCCCTATCGCGAAGGGCTGGATTTCGCCCGACAGGTACATCGCGCGGGCCTTCGCCCGGCTCAGTTTGCCCGAGCTGGTGCGCGGCAAGGTCCGCGGCGGGACGAGTTCGACGATCGTCTGCATGCCGGTAATCGCGCGCACCCGGTCCTTGATCTCGGCCTGC
>CAZHWG010000260.1:0-3116 GCA_964535925.1 uncultured Sphingorhabdus sp. | reverse complement strand
GTCGGGAATTCCTTTTGCACAAAGAAAAACCCCGCCGGGATGTCCGGGCGGGGTTTCGAAAGACCGCGTGTCGTGGTCGACGCGCGCTAGTCGAAAACCGCCCGGTGGCGATAATAGGCATAATAATAGGGCGTGTTTGCATGCTCGGCGACGAGGACCGTGCAGATTTCGTTGTCGGCAAGAGGTGGTCGCTGCGTCATGCTCCGACCTTTCGAGCGGTTTTGATCTGGCATGTCAATCGCGGATCGTGGGTCACCATGCGCGACACGGTGCAGACATAGCAGCGAACGCTGGCATCTTTCTAAGATCGCGTTAGCATCCGCTGGGGGCGTCAAGGGCGAGGACGATGGGACGACATACAGCAAATGCGGTGCTGGCCCTGCTGGCGGTCATGGGAGCGGGATGCGCGGCGCAATCCGGTCCTGCCGCGTGCGTCGCCGTTGGGTCCGACACGACGCTGAGCCTGACCGGAAGGCTTGCGCTGCGCAGCTTTCCCGGCCCGCCAAATTTCACGAGCATCGCATCGGGCGACAAAGACATGCGCGTGTTCGTCCTGACGCTTCCGGCCCCGATCTGCATTCGCGATTCAGACGGTTTGACCGACCCGACGGAGCGGTTCGACAGGGTGCAATTGGTTGCGGCGTCGGTCGAGATCGACCGTTCGCTACACGTGCATGCCAACCGACGCGTCACGATCGCGGGTCCGGCTTGGGCCTCCGACAACGCATTCCATGTCGCGCCGCTGGTGGTGTCGGTCGAGCAGGTGCGTTCGGACTAGGTCGCTCGCGCAGCTCGCACGATCACAGCGGCTTGAGCGTGATCGTCAGCCCGTCCTTGGGGCGCGGGATCGGCCATAGCTGCCAGTCGGGCTCGTACCCCTCGGCGACCTCGATGCGGTGCGTCGTCAGCAGGTGATGGAAGAAAATCTTCGCCTGCATATAGGCGAAATGCAGGCCGAGGCACATGTGGGCGCCGCCGCTGAACGGGACCCAGGCGTATTTATGCCGGCCGCGGACCTGCTCGGGTTCGAAGCGCATCGGGTCGAACTTTTCGGGCTCGGGCCAGTATTCGGCCATGTGGTGCGTGTACGACGGGTTGATGCCGATCTGCGTCCCGGCGGGGATGTGATAGCCGCCGAATTCGAAATCGGCGAGCGCGCGGCGGGGGATGCCCGGCACCGGCGGCACCATCCGCAGCGCCTCCTTGAAGGCATATTCGGTCAGTTTCAGCTCGCCGAGGGCATTGTGGCTGATCCGTTCGCCCGCACCCGCGACCGACAGCATCTCCTCGCGCAGCCGGTCCTGCCACTCGGGATGCTTGCCGAGCTGCCAGACGAGGCTGGTGATGCTGCTCGTCACCGTGTCGTGCGCCGCGAGCAGCATGAAGTTCATGTGGTCGACGATCGCCTCGACGCTGAGCAGTTCGTTATTCTCGTCGCGCGCCTGGCAGATCTTGGTGAACATGTCGTCGCCATTGGCGTGCTTGCCGCCCTCGCGGCGGTCGGGGACCATGCGCGTCAGATAGTCGATGACGTATTTGCGGGCCTTGACCCCGCGGCCCATCGCGGTGAACGGCCACGGCTTGCGCACGATACCGATCGAGGCGCGGACCATGTCGAAAAACGCCTGGTTGAGCTTCTTCGCCTCGGGCCCGAGCGGAATGCCGAGAAAGCTCGTCGCGGCGAGATCGAGCGTCAGCTGCTTGATCGCCGGGTAGAACTGGAAGGTCTGCCCGCTCCAGCTTTCGATCCGCTCGGCGATGCCGTCATTTAGGCTGTCGGCATAGGCGCGCATCGGTTCGGGCTTGAACGCGACCGACAGCGTCTTTCGGTCCATCCGGTGATGATCGAAATCCATCAGCATCAGCCCGCGCGGGAAGACGCGCCACAGGACCGGGCCCCAGCCCTGTTCGGAGCTGAAGATCTTGTTGCGGTCCATCAGCACCAGTTCGTTTGCTTCGGGTCCGATCAGCGCGACCTGGCGCCCGCCGAAGCTGTTGACGCGATAAACCTTGCCGTGCTTCGCCACCATCCGCCGGGTGAATGCCGCCGGGTCCTTGAGCTGTTCGAGCGTGACGCCGAATACGGGGAGGCCGTCCTCGCCCGGAATATGGTCGAGCGTGCTGCCCTCGGGCCAAGGCTTCCAGTGCGGATTTTCCCTGATCAGCGCGGCGTGGGCAGTCATATGGCGTTCTCCTTGGGCAAGCGTAACCGTCTACTGACACCAATGCAAGTAAGTGGTTTATTCACCCCCAATTCAAGTGGAGCCGTGCAAGAGTAGCGACGAACTGCTGGAATCGCCTTGTGATTTCGCCGCATGACGGCGGCGAGGGGCGGGCGCAATCGGGCGCATGTCCGGCCGAGAGGAAGATAGACGATGGCCAATACGGGATTGAAAGCGACGCTTGCCGGCCTCCTTGCGCTGGGCGCATCGGGCTGCATGTCGATGGGCGGCTACGGCGCTTATGGCGATAACTATTACAACGATGGCTACGGCGCGAACGGCTATGCCTATAACGACCGTTGCTACGATGCCTATGGCGGCTACGACGATTATTACAGCCAGTACGACTGCTATGACCGCAACGATTACAACAATCGCTTCGCGATCAATATCGGCTTTGGCGGCGGCTGGTGGAACGACTTCTATTATCCCGGCTACGGTTATTACATGTTCGATCGCTACGGCGCCCGGCGCCAGCTTTTCGGCAACTATGCACGCTATTGGGGCGGACGGCGAGCCGGCTACAACGGGCACCGTCATGGCGGACATCGTGACCGGCACCGCGACGGCCGCCGCGGCGAGCGGAGCGAACGCCGCGATCGCAGCGGCGTCGGCGGCCAGATCGTCGACCGTGTCGACCGGGCCAATGACCGGACGAACCGGGGGCGGGACGGTGCGCGCGCGACTGCGCCCGATCTCGTCGACCGCAGCGTCGCCGAGACCAGGCGTCCCTCTCGCCAGATCGTCGATCGGGTCGATCGGGTCAATCGGCGAACGCGCACGGCCGCACCGCAAACGCGTACGGTAGACCGTCCAGCGCGCGTCCAGCAGGCGCCCGCGGCCCAGCCGGCCCCCCAGCCCACGGCCCAGCCCGTTGCGCGCGCCCGGACGCAG
>CAZHWG010000259.1:0-3131 GCA_964535925.1 uncultured Sphingorhabdus sp. | reverse complement strand
CGCGCCTGCGTAGCTTCCGCATCCGCCGCTTCCTGCAGCTCCGCCAGCGCGACCGTGCTGGCCGTCGTTTCCTGATCGTGGATGACCTTTCGCTCGACCGAATATGCCTGCAGCTGCGCCTGGTGGGCGGCTTGACCCGCCTGCTCGAGCTGCCGGCCGATCCCCGCGCCATAGTCCTCGGGCCGCGCGAACGGCATCGGCGCCCCCGCGGTCGGCCTCACCTGCCGCTGGTAACCTTCGCCCGCCATCAGTCCGACCGCCCCTTGCGCGCCTGCGCCCAGTCGTTCTTCTGCTGTGCCACGCTCGTTGCCGCGCCGAGCAGGCCCGACGCCAGCGCGAACCGGCCTTGCGTCCGCGCCTGGTCGCCCTGCGCGCGCAGGCTCTTCGCCTTCATCGCCGCATCGCGCCGGATCGTCATCGCGTCGAGCGCGGCGTTGACCTGGCTTTCACGCAGCGCGTCGAGTGCGCTGCCCGTCCCGCCCAGCATGCCGCCCGAATATTGCGACGCCAGCTGCGTCCCGATCGCCTTGCGCGCTTCCTCGCGCTGCATCAGGACCTGCGCCTCGCCGGCGCGCTCTTCCTCGGTCGCCTGCCCATAGGCGACCTTGCGATTGTGGTTGCCCGCCTGCAGTCCGCCGATGCCCTGGACGATCGACCCTGCAGCCTGGAGGAATGGGAGCGCCTGGACCATCAGACCGCAATCCTTTCGAACAGCAGGAAACTCTCGTCGGCCGCGCCGAAGCGGCGCAGGACGTGCGCCGGCTTCATCCCGAGCAGCTTCGCCCAGCGCACCTCGCGCGTCGGCGCCGCTATCGCCGCGGCGACCAGCTGCCACGGGTCGAACTCGGGATGCGCGCGCGCGACCGGCTCGATATCGATGCATGGCGCGATCAGCTCGATCCGCTTCAGCGGCGACGACGCGATGATCTCGGCAAGGAAGCGCGTCAGGCGCAGGTGATGCGCGCCGAGGCCCTCGGCGAGCATCGCCCAGCCGACGCCGACCATGCCCGGGAACGTCTCGCTCAATCCGAAACACGCGATGATGCGCTCCTCCCCGTCTTCAGTGGCTGCGCGCGCCGTCCAGGCGACCGGCATCGCCGCCAGGTACTCGGCCTCTTCCCAGCTCATCGCCGCGTCGACGCCCAGCACCGTGCGCTGCGACGGCTGGCGCACGATCTCCATGCAATCGATCGCCTTGAGCGGGTCGAAACGCAGTTCCTCACGCATCGGAACCGTCCACTTCGAGATTGAGGATCGCCGCCGCGATCAGTGCGGGCGTCGGATCGCTCGAGATCCAGCGCACCCGCCCGTCGCGCGTATATTCCATTTCGACGAGGCCCGGAGCGTCGCCGCTGTAGAGCGGGATCGTCCTGTCCATCGCATCGCCGCTGTTGCGCTCGACCAGCGTCTCGGTCGGACTGTCGAGAGGCCCCGCGCCGAGCTTGAGGCCGACCGTCTCGAGCACGCGCGTCACCGCTTTCACGATGCGCTGTTTCAATCCCTGGATCGTCGCGCCGTTGACCTTCGCCTCGGGCCGCAGCGACACCGCCAGCGCGGTATAGGACAACCCGATCGTGATCGTGTAATCGTAACCCGGCACGCTCGTCGCCGGCAGGTCGAGTGTGCCGTCCCCGGCCACCGTCAGCCCGCCGACCACCCCGCCGTTCGCCAGCACCGCGACCTCTTGGCCCGCAAGATGGTCGAGCCCGCTGAAATGCGTCTGCCCCGCGGTCGCCGACGCCGTCACCCCGCCATCGACGAAAAAGGCATCGCCCTGCGCATCGCCCAGATCGCGCCAGGGCGACTGCTTCCAGATTTCCCTGACCGTCCCGCCCGGCGTCTCGCGCTCGACCAGCAGCCACAGCTCGTCGGTCTTGCCGTCGGCGCCGACCGCCGACACCGCAGACAGTGCCTGCGCGCCGCCGCCCAGTATAGTGCGCGCAAAGCCCTTGACGTCGATCCGGCTCTTCGGATGCACGACGAGCTGTCCGTCGCCGCGCACCGCATAGAGCAACGCGTGCGGGATCCGCTGGTGTGCCAGCTGGACGATCCCGCCGCGCGTGATGTGCCGCGCCGCCGCCGTCAGGTCCGCCGCGTCATAACGATCGCGCGCGAAGTCGTAATCGGCCGACCGGATGCGCCGACCGCCGCGCTCGACGAAGATCGTCTCGGTCCCGATCTGCGCCGGCGTCACCGCCTCGCTGCCGTAATAGCTTTGCGGGTCCGCCATGATGTTCGCGCCGGTCAATGGCTGCGCATTGTTGACCGGGCCCACCGCGATCTCGCGCGTCGCGGTGCCGATCACCAGCTTGCGATCGACTGCGACCCAGAGCGGGGGATCCTCGGTCGCGATCGCGCGACGGAACGACAGGTCGTCGGCAAGGATGCCCGAACTGTCGTAGGTCGAAAAATTGGCCTGGCCGCCGCCGTAATCGCCGACGACCGTGCCGACGATCTCGAAATCCTTCAGGTGGATCAGCCGCCCGCTCCACAGCGCGACATGGCTCGGCCAGCCCGCTTCCGCGGAGAACGCCGCATGCGCCCAGCGATGGCTCGCCGCGCTGGTCAGGCTCGACGGCAGGCGGCGCAACACCGTCGCGGACGCGCTCGACGCGCTGGCCACCGACGCAATCCGCACGACGCCGAATCGACCGTGGAGGAATTCCCACTGGATCCCATAGGGCCCCTTGTCGTTGAGCAGGTCGTTCTTCAGCGTCCCGTCCCACGCCGAGCCGCGATCGTGGGTCGGCGTGACCGTGCCCGTAGTGCCAGCGGTCGCCGCGCGATAGGCCTTGCCGTCGCTGCGAACGAGATCGCCGATGACGACCAGTTTCATCCCCGGCTCCCACGCCTTCAGGTCGGAAAAATCCTTTGCCTCGATGCGAAACAGCGATCCGACATGATCCGCGGTGAAGCCCGCATCTCCCGACAGTGTCACTGTCCCGCCGACCGTAAGCGTGCCCGATACCGTCAGCGCCTTCGCCTCGTCGCTGTTGGGGTCGGCGAACGGGCCGTCGACCAGCGTCGTCAGCTCGTGCGCAAAGCTCGTCGCGCTGTCGCGGCGGAGCGCCCCGGGCGCATAGGAGGCGTGATCGATGTAGAGCCGGTCATAGCTTTGCTGGACCGATAGC
>CAZHWG010000258.1:0-3171 GCA_964535925.1 uncultured Sphingorhabdus sp. | reverse complement strand
GCCTATCTCCTTTGCCTGTGGATCGCCTGACGCGCGGTCGGCCTTGACGCTTCGTCGGGCTGCCTTTATATACCCCCCCAGGGTATACGGGAAACGGTTCGATGGCGCACCAGCACAAAGCGATTACCGACCGGCTCAAGCGCATCGAGGGCCAGGTGCGCGGCATCGCCCAGATGGTCGCCGACGACCGCTATTGCATCGACATCCTGACGCAGCTGCAGGCGGTCAAGGCCGCGCTCGGTCGCGCCGAAAACGAGATCCTCAAGAACCACGCCGCCCACTGCGTTGCCGAGGCGATCGCGTCGGGCGATTCAGAAGATCAACGCGTGAAGTTCAACGAGCTGGTCGACCTGTTCGAAAGGGTAAAGCGATGAAAACGCTGATGCTCACGGACGAAAAACGCGGGCCGCTGCGGCTGCCGCTCATCGCGATCGCAATCGCGCTGCCTTTCCAGGGCTTCTGGGGCGCGGAAATGTCGCTCGGACCCAATCACTTGGGACTTTGATAGGAGAACGCCATGCTGACGTATATTCGAACCGCCCTTACACGCCGCACCGCCGCCGGTATCTTCATGCTGGCCAGCGCTACGATCGCGACGGGTGCGCAGGCGGCGACCTACACGATGTTCCGGGACCCGGGCTGCGGCTGTTGTACACAATGGGCAGCGCACGCGCAAAAGGGTCTCAACGCCAAGGTAAAGGTCGTCAACGCGGTCGATATGGGCGCGATCAAGGCAAAGTACCAAGTGCCCGCCGCGCTGCAATCGTGCCACACCGCAATCGTCGCGGGCTATGTCATCGAAGGCCATGTGCCCGCAGCCGATGTCGCGCGCCTGATCAGGACCAAGCCCAAGGGCGTCAGGGGCCTTGCCGTCGCGGGGATGCCGATGGGGTCGCCCGGCATGGAGCAAGGCGACCATCGCCAACCGTACAAGGTCATCGCGTTCGGCCCCTCGGGCCAGAAGGTGTTTGCCAGCTACAACTGAGCATCGAACATACTGGAGACCCATCGACACGAAAGGAATTCGACATGCAAATCGCTTCAAGCGGCCGAGCGATCCTGGTCTGGGGAACGACGTTCAGCCTGTTCCTGCTGGTCAGTTACGCCGCATGCATCATCTACGGACTGGCGGTGCCCGCCGGTTACGAAATGCACCGCGCCTGGGCGGCATGGCTGCCGGGGTTCGAATGGCTCACCTCGGGCGGGTTCGTGGTCGGCGCGATCTGGTGTGTGGTCTATGGTTTCTGGGCAGCGCTTATCCTGATTCCAGCGCGCAGTCTGGCGGGGAAGTGGTTCGGAGAAGATAATGGACGATCATAGCCGCTGTTCCTCGGACGAAACGACCGACCGGCCGCTCCCCGCCGAGGGCACGGCGATCGATCCGGTTTGCGGCATGACGGTCACCATCGACGGCGCGCGTTTCGTCGCCGATCACGACGGCGTCACGCACTATTTCTGCTCGGGCCGCTGCCATGACAAGTTCGTCGCCGATCCCGAACATTATCTCAGCGGGGCGCATCTCGACGCGGTCGAAAATGTCCCCGAGGGCACGATCTACACCTGCCCGATGCACCCCGAAATCCGCCAGGTCGGCCCGGGCAGCTGCCCGATCTGCGGCATGGCGCTCGAACCTGAAACGGTCAGCCTCGACGACGGTCCCGATCCCGAATATCTCGACATGCGCCGGCGTTTCTGGATCAGCGCAGCGCTGACGCTGCCGCTGTTCGTCTATGCGATGGGCGATCTCATCCCCGGCCAGCCTTTTGCCGACATCGCCCCGGATTGGTCGCAATGGCTCCAGCTGGCGCTGGCGAGCCCGGTGGTTCTGTGGGGCGCGTGGCCGTTCTTCGTCCGCGCGGTTCAGTCGCTCAGGACGCGCAATCTCAACATGTTCACGCTGATCGGCTTGGGCGTCGCCGTGGCCTACGGTTTCAGCGTCGTCGCGACGCTCTTTCCACATCTCTTTCCCGCTTCGTTCCGCGGCCATGACGGCAATGTCGCGGTCTATTACGAGGCCGCCGCGGTCATCACGACCTTGGTCCTGCTCGGCCAGGTCCTCGAGCTGAAGGCGCGCGGCGCGACGTCGAGCGCCTTGCGCGCGCTGCTCGAGCTCGCCCCGCCGATCGCGCGGCGAATCACCCCCGACGGCAGCGAGGACGATGTTTCGCTCGACTTGGTTCATGTCGGCGATCGATTGCGCGTCCGACCCGGCGACAAGGTCCCCGTCGACGGCACGATCGCAAGCGGGTCGAGCGCGATCGACCAGGCGATGATCACCGGCGAACCGATTCCCGTGGCGGTGGGCGAGGGCGACGCGGTTACCGGCGGCACGGTCAACCAGACCGGCAGCTTCGTCATGGTCGCGCGCCGCGTCGGCAGCGACACGCTCCTCGCCAAGATCGTCCAGATGGTCGCCGCCGCGCAGCGCAGCCGTGCGCCGATCCAGAAGCTTGCCGATACCGTTGCGGGCTGGTTCGTCCCCGCCGTCGTGACCGTCGCGGTCGTCACCTTCATTGTCTGGGCGATGTGGGGACCCGCGCCGGCGCTCGCCTATGCGCTGGTCAATGCGGTCGCGGTGCTGATTATCGCGTGCCCCTGTGCACTCGGGCTTGCCACCCCGATGTCGATCATGGTCGGCACCGGCAAGGGCGCGCAGAACGGCATATTGATCAAGAATGCCGAAGCGCTCGAAACGCTCGAGAAGGTCGATACGCTCGTCGTCGACAAGACCGGCACGCTGACCGAAGGCAAACCCCGGCTCGTCTCGGTCGTGCCCGCCGATGGCTTCGACGAGGACGAACTTCTCGCTTGGGTCGCCGCTATCGAGGTCGCCAGCGAACATCCGCTCGCCGCCGCCATCGTCGCGGGCGCAAAGGACCGCTCGCTCGACCTTGCCGACGCGAGCGACTTCGAGTCGGTGACCGGCCAGGGCGTGACCGCCACCGTCGCGGGCCGCACGGTCGCGGTCGGCAACGAGAAGCTGATGGCGGGGCTCGGCGCGAAGGACGAGGCGCTGTTCGCCGATGCCGAAGCGGGCCGCGCCGATGGCCAGACGGTGATGTTCGTGGCGGTCGACGGGCGGCCCGCGGGCCTGATCGGCGTCGCCGACCCGATCAAGCCGACGACCAGGGCCGCGATCGACGCGCTCCATGCCGCGAATATTCGCGTCGT
>CAZHWG010000257.1:0-3172 GCA_964535925.1 uncultured Sphingorhabdus sp. | reverse complement strand
GGAAGGACAAGATGACCGGCGAGCGCAAGGAGCGCACCGAATGGCACAGCGTCGCCATCTTCGGTGAAGGCCTGGCCGGCGTCGCCGAACGCTTCCTGCGCAAGGGTTCGAAAGTCTATCTTGAAGGCCAGTTGCGTACCCGCAAATGGCAGGACCAGTCGGGCAACGACCGCTATTCGACCGAGGTAGTGCTGCAGGGTCCCGGCGCAGTGATGACGATGCTTGACGGTGCTCCCGGCGGCGGTTCGGGCGGTGGCTCGGGTGGTGGCGGCGGATCGCGTCCGGGCGGCGACGATGGCTGGGGCGGCGGCTCTTCGAATGGCGGCGGCTTCGGCGGCGGATCGTCGTCGGGCGGTGGTTCGAGCGGCGGTTCGAGCGGCCCCAATTTCGACAACGACCTCGACGACGAAGTCCCGTTCTGACTCTTCGATCGCTCCCTGCCCGGAAGGGCGGGGAGCGAATCGTTTCTCTTCAGATCTTGCCGCTGACGCTGAACGCCCAGATCCGTCCGTAACCGCGCACGTGGTCCTCGGTGAAGGCGATCGGGCCGGTGCGGCGGCCGACATAGGCGGTGCGTTCAAATCCGTCGCGGCTGTCGAGCAGGTTGATGACCGTCGCACGCACCGTCAGCCCGAAGACGTTTTTATTCTCGACGAACAGCGTCGTCTGCGGCTTGGTCGAAAACGAACGCCGGGTCTGGTCGAGGCGGACATTGGCGGCCTGGTCATAGGCCTCCACGCTCCCGCCCCAGGCCCAGGTTGACCCGGGGATATCGTGGCGCAGATTGGCGCTTAATGAATAGATCCCCTCGCCGCTCACCCGGCGGCGCGCGCCGGTCAGTGGGTCTTTGACCCGCGCATCGACGTATTGGCCGTCGAAATCGATTTTCGCGCCGGTCCAGCCGAGCGGATCGAGCAACAGCGTCCCTTCCATCCCGGCGAGCCAGATGACGGCCGGGTCGGCGAGGTTGCCGAGCGCCTCTTCGGTCGGCGATACGGGGATCGAATCGACCACGTCCTGGACCAGCGCGACGCGCGCGAAGGGCTTGATCGATCCCCAGTTTCCGAGTTTCTTCGTCGCATCGATCTCGAACCGCCAGCGCTGCGGCGGGACCAGCTCGGGATTGTTCGACCGGCCGGTGTTGTTGGCGACGTCGACCGAGGCGAGGAAGTCGTAGAAGCTCAGCTGGTCGACGCGGCGTTCGATCTTGGCGTTGACCGTCAGCGTCGGATCGACCGTCCAGGCCAGCGCCACCGATCCCTTGGGGCGCAGGAAGCTGCGCGACTTGCCACCCGGCCCCGAGACCGTGATCGTGCTGTATTCTGCGCCGAGATTGGCTTGCAGCGTAAGGTTCGTCGCGAGCGGCCGACCATAGGTCAGAATCGATTCGGCACGCTTCTCTGTTACCCGCGCATTGGCTCCGGGCAGCGGCACCTCGGTCAGGTTCCCGCCGGCATCGCGCACGAACAGCGCAGCGGCGCTGTCGAGCGTGTTATAGGCGCCCTCGAGGCTGACCTGCCAGTCGACGACGCCCGCCTTCCAGCGATATTCGCCGCGTCCGATCGTCTCGCCCTCGTCGACCGTCTGGTCGAAACGATTGCCGGTAACCACCGAGCCAGGAGCACGGTCCTGCGCGGTGAAGGCATTGACGAAGGGGCTGTGCTCGAACCGTTTGAGGCCGACGAGCTTCAGTCGCCCGCCACCGAGCGCGAATTCGTAATCGCCGCCAAGCTCGGCATTCCATTCCTTTTCGGTCGATAGGAACAGTTCGTCCGCACGCGCACCGGAGGTCGATACGACGTCGCCTTCGACGCGCTGGGTGAAATAGCTCAGCTCGCCGGCCGCATTGACGTTGAGGATGTTGCCGTTGGCGGCGGTCCGTGCGAGCGACAGCGCGAGCCGCGGCCGGTCGCGATAATAGCTGGCATGCTCGTCGCGCGTCAGCAGCAACACGCCATTGGCATCGCGGAGATGTTCCGGACCCCAATGGCCCTGCCGTTCGGCGTCGTTCGACAGGCTCGCGTTCCAGTCGGTCGATCCGGTTTTGCCGCTCAGCGATACGCTTCCCGCGAACCAGTTGTCGTCGAGGCCGGGGCGGATTTGCGGGGTCCATTCGAACGTCCCGCCGAATGCCTTGCTGGCATAGATCACGTTGGCGACCTGGCCCGACAATCCGGGAATGTCGAGCGAGGCGCCGTCGACAATCTCGATGCGGGTGACGCTGGCCGCGTCGATTCGCGACAGTGCGGTCGCGGCGTCGTTCGACTTGCCCGAGACGCGCTGCCCGTTGAGCAGGACGTTCTGCGTCGCCTGGCCGAGGCCGCGGTTGCCGTTGTTGCCGCCCTGGATCGAGAAACCGGGGATCTGGCGGACCATGTCGAGCGCAGTCCTGGGCGCGAAGCGCGCGAAATCGGCAGGCGTAAAGATGCGTCCGGCCTGGCTCGGGACGTTGCCGACAACCGGCGTTTGCGCGGTGCTGTCGGGCTCGGCGCTTTCCTGGGCGGCGTCCTGCGCTGCCGCCGGGACGGCCAGCGCCAGCGACAGCGCGATCGCCGATGCGCCGGCCAGCGTCGCGCCGGTCCACCGAGCTTGGTGGCGTGGCTGGCTGTTCGCCGGTTGATCTGCGCTGTTCATATCGTCCCTTCCCATGGCCCCAATGGACCCGATTCGATCCGCTCGCGGAATCGTTGCACACGGCTAACGACTACAAACGTGAACGACCGCTTAACTTGCCGAGTGTGTTATGTTGTTAATACGCCTTGGTCAAGGCTTATGTCCGCAGCAGGTCATTGATCGCTGTCTTGGCGCGGGTGCCCGCGTCGACCGTCTTGACGATCACCGCGCAGGCGAGACCGGGGCCGGGCGATCCGTCGGCCATCGACTTGCCGGGCAAGGTGCCGGGAACGACCACCGAGTAAGGCGGGATGCGTCCGTAGAGCACTTCGCCGCTGGCGCGATCGACGATCTTCGAAGACGCGGTGATGAACACCCCCATCGCGACGACCGATCCCTCGCCGACGATCGTGCCCTCGACGATTTCGGAGCGCGCGCCGATGAAGCAGTTGTCGCCGATGATGGTCGGGTTGGCCTGCATGGGTTCGAGCACGCCGCCGATCCCTGTGCCGGCGGAGATGTGGCAGTTCGCGCCGACCTGCGCGCAGCTGCCGACGCT
>CAZHWG010000256.1:0-3176 GCA_964535925.1 uncultured Sphingorhabdus sp. | reverse complement strand
CGCGCGCGCGCATCGGCAAAGCGCGACCGGTCGCGCGCCGCCATCTCGTAATAGGCCATCAGGTGATGGCCCAGCGTCACCGGTTGCGCCGCCTGCAAATGGGTGAAGCCCGGCAGCGGGGCGGCGGAATGCTCGTCGGCGCGCGCGACGAGCGCCCGCTGGAAGGCGCTGATTCCGGCATCGACCTGATCGATCGCGTCGCGCACCCACAGACGAAAATCGGTCGCCACCTGGTCGTGGCGCGACCGCGCGGTGTGCAGCCGGCCCGCCGCTTCGCCGATCAGCTCGGTCAGCCGCGCTTCGACGTGCATGTGGATGTCTTCGAGCGCGAAATCCTCGACGATGCCGTTCGCTTCATATTCGCGCGCGATGGTGTCGAGTCCGCCGAGGATCGCCTCGCCGTCGGGCGACGGAATGATGCCCTGCGCGACCAGCATCCGGGCGTGCGCTCGGCTTGCGGCGATGTCCTGGCGCCATAAGCGCTTGTCGGCAGGAATCGAGGCGTTAATCTCGCGCATCACTGCCGACGGGCCGCCGGCGAACCGGCCGCCCCACATCGCATTTGCCTCAGGAGTATCCGCCATCAACCGTCTCGATTTTGCTGTGCCCGCCGCCCTGCTGCTCATGGGGGCGGCGCTGACGGGCTGCGATACGCAACCACGCGACGACGGGCAAGCCGAACCCGATAGCGTCGTCGAGACCGAGGTCGACAGCGCGCTGACCTACCAGATCGACCGCAGCCATGCCGGCGAGACCGCTCCCGCGGCGCTGTTCACCGCGCCCGACGGCCAGCCCGCCAGGCTCGCCGGTTTTCGTGGCAAGCCGCTGATCGTCAACCTGTGGGCGACGTGGTGCGCGCCGTGCATCAAGGAAATGCCGACGCTCGACGCGCTGGCCGAGCGCGAGGGCGACGCGGCAAAGGTGCTCGTCGTATCGCAGGACCTGAGCGGGAAACAGGCGGTCGCGCCGTTTTTCGAGCAGCGCAATTTCAAGCGACTCGAACCCTATCTCGACACCGAAAACGCGCTCGCCACTGCGCTCAACGCGCAAACGTTGCCGATCACGGTGATCTACGATGCCAAGGGTATCGAGGTCGCGCGCGTCGTCGGCGCGATGAGCTGGGACGGCGACCGCGCGGCGGGATTGCTCGACGAGGCCGACCGGGCGGCGCAAACGGCGGGTTAACCCTTGCTTCGCGCCTGTTCCGTCAAGGGACACAGCCAAAAAAACTGCAGCTTTCGGGCTATTCCTGCCGTATTAGGATTGCGGGGCGAAGTTCGTCCCGCCCGCGCTTTTTGCAGAACGATGGGAATCGCCCGACTCGATGCCGACACCGGCTAGCCTTGACCTGACCCGCCGCCTCACGGCGACGCGATCCTCGCGGCGCTCGCCGCTGGTCGTCGCGGTCCTGCTGATCATCGCGATGTCGCTGGCGATCAGCGCCAATGGCCGCGCCGCGAGCAGCTATCGCGTCAGCATGCCGGTCGAGCTGAAGCCTTATGATCCCGACCGCTGGGCGCTGCTGACCGCGAACGATTATGCGACCGCGCGCGCGATCGATCCCAGCCTGCCCGACCCCTTCGCACTGCCCAGCGATCGGGTCGTCGATCCCGACCAGATCCGCCAGGAAGCCTTTGTCGGCCCCGCCGCCAAGCCCTATCGCTTCGTCGGCGCCTCGGCGCAGGACCGCAGCCGCGCGCTCTACTGCCTGACCGCAGCGATCTATTACGAGGCTGCGTCGGAAAGCGACGACGGTCAGCGCGGCGTCGCCCAGGTCGTGCTCAACCGCGTCCGCCATCCCAGCTTCCCCGGCAGCGTCTGCGGCGTCGTCTTCCAGGGTTCGGACCGCACCACCGGCTGCCAGTTCAGCTTCGCCTGCGACGGCTCGATGGCGCGCCGCCCCGCTTCTGCCGCCTGGGCGCGCGCCGCACGTGCCGCCGGCACCGCGCTTGCTGGCAAGATCGATCCCGCGGTCGGCCTCGCGACGCATTACCACACGCAGGCGATCTGGCCGCGCTGGGGCAAGTCGCTCGTCATGACCAACGTTGTCGGGGCGCATATTTTCCACCGCTGGCGCGGCCGCTGGGGTGAGCTTGCCGCGTTCAGCCAGCCCTATTCGGGCATCGAGCCGACGCCCGGCCCCTATCGCCCCGTCGCGCTCCAGCTCGCGGGCAAGAGCGCAGTTCCCGTCGCCGCCGTTGTCGACATGCCGTCCTCCGCCGTGGCGAGCCCGTCAGTGGCCAGCGCACCCGAAACCGCGCAGGCATCGCGCCGCGCCGCAGCCGCTCCTGCTGCCGCGCCCGAACCCGAATATCGCGACCCTGCGCTCGCCAGGTCGGGCCAGATCAAGGACAAGTTCAGCAGCTCGGGCGAATGGATCGCCAGATAGGCGTTTGCGTGATAGCCTCGCGCCGTCGCTGAGGAGGATCGCATGGCTGTCGTCGCAATGGGTGGATTGTTCTTTCGCGCGGACGACCCCGACGCGCTTTCGGCCTGGTATCGCGATCACCTCAATGTCGGCGCGGGCTGCGCCGCCGAAGGCGCTGGCGAGGCCGAAGAGTACAGCTGGATCGTCCGCGGCGGGCCGATGGTGTTCGCGCCCTTCCCGCGCGACAGCGACTATTTCGCCGCCGACAGGCAGTTCATGATCAACCTGCGCGTGACCGCTCTCGACGCGCTGGTGGCAAGGCTCGAAGCCGCCGACATCGCGGTCATCCGCAAGGCCGAATGGGACGATCCGGCGATCGGCCGCTTCGCCCGGATTCACGATCCCGAAGGCAACGCCGTCGAACTATGGGAAGCGCCCGGAGACGCGGGTTAGCGCCCCTGGCTGCGCCAGCGGTGAACGACGCGTTCGAGCATTTCCTCTTCGCCGCCCGAATCCTGCCACAACTTGGAGAACAGCGGGTCGCTCGACGCCGGCCGCTTTTCATCGGCGAGCGTATCGAGCGCGATCCGGATCGGGATTGCGACACCCTCGCCGCAGATGATGCATTCGCGGTTGCGCAGCGCGGGAATCGAATCGATGAAGCCGCGCGATCCCTCGGGCATCGCCGCCTTGACGAAATCCTGATCGCGATCGTTGTTGAGGCGCATCGCGATAATCGTGCCGCATTGCGACAGCACGCCTTCGGCCAAATCCGACGGCCGCTGCGTGATCAGGCCGAGCGACACGC